>JBGSIR010000099.1:0-3686 GCA_041742415.1 Fimbriimonadaceae bacterium
CCGCCAGCCCGGCGACGAGCGGTTCGGAATGCCCGACTTCCCTGGCATGGCCCTGGTGGCCGGCCCGCCCACGCTCGACAGTCTCCGCGCCGGGCACCAAAAGGTGCTTGGCAACAACGGCCTCAACCCCGTTTCTGCATCGGCGCTGCCATTGCAGGGCATCGTGCCGACGGAGCCCGGAGTCCGGAGCAAAGCCATCAAGCATGTGGTTCTCATCACCAAGGAAAATCACACCTTTGACGGAATCTTTGGCGGTCTGCCGGGGTCGAAGTCTGAGCCTGCCTATGCGGCTTGGGGCATCAATGGCTGGCTGAACGAGCTGGGCCAAGACAAGCGCCTGCCCATCATGCCCAACCACTGGAAGACCGCCCAGCAGTTCGCCATCAGCGACAACTTCTATATGGAGCCTCAAGCGAGCGGAGACGGACACCGATGGCTCATCGGAACCTATCCCAGCCTTTGGACCAGCCGCAACTTTTACGCGGGCTGGAGCTGGCAGCGCAACGACAGTGCAAAGGGCCGCCTGCCCAGCATGGGCTCCAATGGCTCGCAGGTTCCTGAGGACTATCTGGAGAACGGCTCGATGTGGGAGCACTTTGAGCGCAACGGCGTTTCCTTCAGAAACTATGGCGAAGGATTCGAGTTTCCTGGCCAGATGGAGCCCGGAAACCCCACCCGCACGGGCTCGATCCTGCAGGTGAACCATCCCATCAACCAAGCCCTTTGGAACAACACCGATTGGGGCTATCCGGTCTACAACACCAACATCCCCGACATCGCCCGCGTGGAGTGGCTCAAAGAGGACGTTGAAAAGACCTTCCGCAGCCAAGGCAAGGCGCTGCCGGAATTCATCAACATCACCCTCTGCAACGACCACGGCGACCGCGCCCGCCCAGATGATGGCTATCCCTATGTGGGCAGCTATATGGCCGACAACGACCTGGCGATGGGGCGGCTCATCGAATATTTGAGCCAGCAGCCTGAATGGGAAAACATGCTGATCTTGGTCACCCAAGACGACTCGGGCGGAGACGCCGATCACATCGACCGGCACCGGTCCTTTGTCATGGCCGCTGGCCCCTACGCCAAGAAGGGCTACGTGAGCAGTGTCCACACCAGCATCATGTCGATTCACAAGACCATTTACCAAATCTTTGGCATGGGTCCGCTGAACATGTTTGATGCGGCGTCCACTGATTTGCGCGACCTGCTGACAGACAAGCCCGACGCCGCTCCTTACGCCCATGTGGGAGTGCCGAAGGAAGTGTTTGACCCCATGGTGGCCTTCAACCCCGAAGACCCTCGCCTGCAGGAAAAGCGGTGGCTGAAGCCCAACATTGCCCTCGACGACCCGAACTTTATGGACTGGCTCTACCGCCAACAGTTCGGCCTCGGCGAGGGCAATTAGGCTGGCCTTAGGCGGAAGGCAGCGAGAGCTTCATAAACTCTCGAATGTCTTCCGCCAGCTGGCTCAGCGAGGGCTCGTGAATATACATCATGTGCCCCGCTTCATACTCCTTCACCGTAAAGTTCGCCTTCAGCTCCTGGGGCAGTCCCAAATGGCTGAGGGTGAACTCAGTGGCAAAGAAGGGCGTCGCCAAGTCATAGAGGCCGCTGGCCACAAAGACTTTCATGTAGGGGTTTCGCGCCACCGCCTTGCGCAGTGCTTCGCTCACATCAGGATGGCCGTCGGCGGCTGAGCCCCAGTTCCAGGGCTTTTTGATTCCGCCAAAGATCTCATAGTCACGATCAGTGTGAAACTTGAGCTGCTCTCCCGCATAGGCGCAATAAAGGCTGCGGTAGGGTCCCATCAGCAGAGACATGGAAGGGTCGTGCTCAGCGCGGTCGTTCATGCCGTGCTCGGCGGCGTCAATGCCGGTGAACCGGCTGTCCAGCCGCCCCACCGTTTTGCCTTTGCTGCGCAGCAGCTCTTTGCAGAAATTGTGGATGACCGGCCGCAGATCGCACTGCTCCAAATAATCCTCGCTCAGCCCGGTGAGCGCGCTCAGCTGCTGCCGAACCGCCGCCCGGTCTTCGCCCTGCAGACCATCGCCTTTGGCCAGCGCGGTCCAATAGGCGCCCAGGGCGAACTCCCGCGACTCCGCCAAAACCGTCTGCAGGTCCCCGCCAATCGCGCCGTGGAAGTGCGCCGTCGCTGTGTAGGTCGGCAGGAAGAGGGGATAGGGCAGGTCGTTGCCCTTGGAGAATCGCGCGGTTTGGAAGTTGAGGATCGAGCTCACCAAGATAAGTCCGTTGAGGGTGATGCCGCGCTCCACCAGCTTGCCGGCCAGCCCCGCTCCGCGCGTCGTGCCATAGCTTTCGCCCGCAATGTAGAGCGGCGAGCGCCAGCGGCGGGCGCGGCCCAGGTAGAGCCGGATGAATTCCGCCACTCCGTCCAAATCGCCCTGCAGGCCCCAATGCTCGGCGCTCTTTTCCAGCGTTCGGCCTCTGCTCCATCCCGTGCCGACGGGGTCGATAAAGACAAGGTCGGCATCCCGCAGCCAGGTCTCAGGATTTTCGACCAATTCATAGGGCGGCGCCGGCTGTCCGCCGTCCGGCATCATCTTCACGCGCATCGGCCCAAGGGCGCCCAGATGCAGCCAAAGCGAGGGCGAACCAGGACCGCCGTTGAAGGTGAAGATGATCGGCCGCTTGGGGTCGCGGGGCTTCAGCGTGTACGCTGTGTAGAAGATTTCGGCCTGAACTTGTCCAGATTCATCCGCCAGCGGCATGAACCCGGTCTCCGCTTCATAGTCCAATCCCGCCGCGTGGTGAGTGGTCACCACGGGCCGCTTCTCGCTGAGGTCAAGCTCCAGTGCTTCTGCCATAGAAGCCATTCTGCCTGATGGCTGGTGGGCGATAGAGGATTTGAACCTCTGACATCCTCGGTGTAAACGAGGCGCTCTGCCGCTGAGCTAATCGCCCATCCGACCCGCTCGGCGGGCAAGGTGAACCCGATTATGCCCCCGAAACGTCAAATTCTAGCGTTTCTAACGTATGATAGAGGAGTGGGTCTGCGCCTTTTGGCTCAGGCGGCTCTCTAGGAAGGATTGATGAGAAGGCAAGGATGGCTCTTCGCGGCGCTGGCATTGGCGGCTTCGGGCTCCGCTCAAAATGTGCGCGCGGTCACGGTGGATTACACCTACCACGGCCCCTCGGAGGGCCACGCTTTCCAGGTGGATGACGACGTCTACGTCGCCCCCGTGCTCACCCGCAGGTGGGGATGGACCGTCGAGACGCGCCTGCAGGATGCCGACATCACTGCCGAAGGCCGCTCGCTGCGCCTCGGCGTCAAGGTCATCGAAGGCCGCCCGATGATCAACCTGCGCCATGCCGTCGATCAGCTCGGCGCCTTGGCCGAATGGAGCGAAGACGCCAAGACCTATCGCGTGCGCGGCTGGGTGCGGAGCGTGGCGCAGACCGCCGAAGGCGTCCGCATCGACTCCACGCTCGCCGTTCAGCCCAGCATGTTTCGCCTCGGCTCGCCGCCGCGCCTGGTTCTCGACCTGAAAGGCGGGGCCATGGCCCTTGGCTCCCTCCAGTCTCTGCCCAACTCTTGGCGTGTGGCGCGGTTTGACGCCGCCACTTTCCGCTTCGTGGTCGAGCACCCCGAGATGGCGCTCCAGCCCACCCCAGACCTGCCCGTCGGCCGCACCGTGAGCCTGGCCCTCCGGTCCATCAACCCC
>JBGSIR010000100.1:0-2174 GCA_041742415.1 Fimbriimonadaceae bacterium
GTCCCGCCGCGCCGTCCTCAAGGACAAGGAGCGCGAACTCGCCGAAGCCGACAAGGCCGCCAAAGCCGAGTCCCCCGTGACTGAAGCCGTGCCCGTTCCTCAGGAATAGCATAAAAATAACCCAAAGGGCACCCGGCAACGGGTGCCCTTTTTTGTTGGTGTCCAGGCTTTAGCCGACCGCGCCCATGTGTAGGTGTATAGCAAAGAACCGGCGGTCCGATGGGGACGGGGAGTAACTCTCTTGCGTGGCGTGGCGTTCCGCGCGAAGTGGTGGTGTCCCGACGCCGGAGTGTAAGCCGCCAATCCAATGGTGAGGCGGGATTCAAACCCCCGTCATTCCGCTGTATAGCATGGCCGCAGCCCCCGCGAGTGGACCCTTGGTGGCAGGCTCCTTCCTTCACGGGAAGGGGCCTGACCCCGTTCAGGAGATTGTCCTTTTTGTTTACGGCGGTTGCCCGGTGCCGGGATCCCAACCCAACCATCTGCCATGAAACGACTCCAAAAACACCGCCCTGCCAAAGCCGCCGCCAGCGCCGGCGGGATTGACCCCCAACAACATCCCCACGCTGCCGGGATCGACATCGGTGCCCGTGAACTGGTGGCCGCCGTGCCGCCGCAAAGCACCACCGGGCCCGCCGTGCGCACCTTCACCAGCTTCACGGCGGATGTGGAGGCCCTGCGCGACTGGCTGCTGGCCTGCGGCATCAAAACCGCTGCCATGGAAAGCACCGGCAACTACTGGATCACCGCCTACGACCTGTTGGAGGCGGCCGGCATCGAAGTCTATCTGGTCAACGCCCGGCACGTCAAAGGCGTGCCCGGACACAAGACCGACGTGCAGGATGCCGCATGGCTCCAACAACTCCACGCCGCCGGACTGCTCCGCAAATCCTACCGTCCCGCCCTGGAGATCGTCCCCCTGCGCTATCTGATGCGCCATCGTCAGGGCATCGTCGCCTCCGCCGGCCAGCAAGTCCAGGCCATGCAGAAAGTGCTGACCGAAATGAACCTGAAAATCCAACACGTCTTCAGCGATATTGACGGCATGAGCGCCCAGGCCATCATCACCGCCATCCTTGCAGGCGAGCGGGATCCCGCCAAACTCACCGCCCTGCGCGACCGGCGCTGCCGCAGCCCCCTCGCCACCATCCAGCAAGCCCTCGTCGGCAGCTATCGTGAGGAATACCTCTTCGTCCTGCGGCAGAGCCAGAGCACTTGGCAGCGCCTTCAGGCCGACCTCGTCGCCTGCGATGCCCAGCTCGCCATTCTGACCCGACAGGTCGAAGCCGAGGCCCCCGGCCCGTTGCCCGATCCCGTCCTCGCCAGCCAGCATCGACTGGCCAAAAACAGTCCGCAGATCGACACCTTTGAGGAAGCCTGGCGGTATTACGGCGTTGATTTGAGCGCGGTACCCGGAGTCAGTGGCGGGCTGCTCTCCGTCCTCATGAGCGAGCTGGGGACCGGGGCGCAAATCCTGACCTCGTTCCGCAGCGGAGCCGCCTTCGCCTCCTGGCTGGGCCTGTGTCCTGACAACAGAATCAGCGGCGGCCGCATCCTCAAAGCCAAAACCCGGCAGGTTGCCAACCGGGTCGCCAACGCCCTGCGGCTGGGTGTATTTGGGTTGAACCGCTCCCAGACGAAAATGGGGGAATACACCCGTCGGATGAAGGGGCGGCTCGGCAAAGCCGAAGGCATCACCGCCGGAGCGCACAAACTGGCGCGCATTCTCTATGCCCTGATCGCCACGCGCCACGCCTACGATGAGTCCGAAGCCTTCAAAATCACCCTCCGCTCCCGCGAGCGTCAACTCGCCCAACTCGCCAAACAAGCCGAATTCCTCGGCTTGCAACTCATTCCTGCTGCGTAACTTATGAGAGAGTTATTCAGGAGGACTTTTCCCGTGAAGCTGGTTCATATCAACTGCCATGCCCTGTGCCGCCGAAGCCGGATTCCCGCGGCGGGAGCGGCTGTGTGGTTGATGCTGGCGGGAACTCTCCCCGCACAGATGCCTTCTGCCGGATCGGCCGGCGGTCCCGGCTTCAGCCCGTTAGGCCCTCTTTATGTGCAAAGCGCGGATCAGGTCAGGATCATTTCCGGGGGCTCCCTCCAACTGATAGGGTGGGATGACAGGAAGGAGTTTGAGCGCGTCGCGGCCCTCGCCGCAGAGGGGAAAT
>JBGSIR010000101.1:0-3052 GCA_041742415.1 Fimbriimonadaceae bacterium
GGGCGTCTTCGTCCTCCAGCGATTTGGGCGCGGCGGCGGCCTCTTCGGCCACCGAGCCAAAGAGCCTCTCCAGCGCCTGCTGATAGGTGTCGCCCACGGCCACGCGGTTCTGCAGGCCCAGCGCCACCTTCTTCAGCTCAGGAATGGCGTTGGAGCGGCTCTCCAGGAAGAGCGGCTTCACGTAGAGGATTGACGAGCCGATGGGCACGATGATGAGGTTGCCCGGCACGATGCGGCTCTGGTCGTTGTTGAGCTGCCGGTTGATGTCGGCGATGGCGGGGTCGGCGTTGAAGGTCGCCTCCATCTGCTCGGGGCCCTGCGTTTGGGTGTTCTTGGGGAACTTGAAGAGCACGACCTTGCCGTAGTCCTCGGGGTCGCAGTGGGCGGCCATCCAGCCGATCATGTTCTTCTTTTCACGCGGGGTAAAGGGCAGGATGAGCATGAACTTCTCCTTGTCCTCGCCCGGCAGGCGCATGGTGACGAAGTAGGGGTCGATGCGAGGGCGCTCGCTGTTTTCACCGGGGATCTGCCAGGCGTCCTCGTTGCTGAGGAACCTGCGGGGGTCGGTGACGTGGTACTGAGTCAGTACGTCGGCCTGCGCCAGGAACCCGTCCTCGGCATAGCGGATGTGCGCCATCAGCCCTTCCGGCATCGCCGACTTATCCTGGATCAGGTTCGGAAAGACGGTGCGGATCGCCTTGAGAATCGGCTCATCGGGCAGGAAGGCGTAGGCGTTCAGATCGCCGTTGTAGGCGTCGATCGTGATCTTCACCGAGTTGCGGATGTAGTTGTATCCGCCGAGCTGGGTGCTGTTTTGCGCGCTGTAGGGCGCTCGGTCGCTCACCGTGTAGGCATCCAGAATGTAGATCAGGCGCCCTTCGGGGCTGATGACCAGATAGGGGTCCTGGTCGATCTGCATCATCGGGAAGACGCGTGAGGCGCGGTCCACGACGTCACGGCGCATCACCAGGCGCGATTCGGGGGTGACGGCGCGGGAGATGGCGATGTTGATGTCGCCCATCTGGGTGGCCAGCACCCATCGCAGGAGCGGGTTGTTCAGAGCGATGCCGCGCTTGCCCGTCCACTGGTGTGTGGCGTCTTCGTTGTCGGTCGGAAAGTCGAACTCCTCGACGTTGCTGGGCGAAATGATGTAGCTGTCGCCCACCCGGCTTTCGGGCCGGAAGTCGCCAAAGTAGAGGCGCGGCTCCGTGATTTTGCGGAACGACTCCACGCTCTCGGGCGGCATGTTTTTCGCCAGGAAGGCGGGGCGGCCGCTAGGGGTGCTGGCGTTCACCGCGCTCACCGTGGCGCCGTAGCCGTGGGTGTAGACCAGGTGCAGAGCGTCCCAGCTCTGGCTTTCCCGGCTGAGGCCGGCGAGCTGAATGTCGCGCGGGGCAATCATCACCATGCGCTGCTGACCGTCGATCTCGTATCGGTCGAGGTCCACGTCGCTGAACTCATAGAAAGGCCGCAGGCTTTGGATGCTCTCCAAACTGCGCTCCAGGATCAGGGGATCCCACAGCCGCATGTTGGCGAGGGTGTTTTTGGCGGTGGCCAGCTCGGCGCCGGTGGGCTGCTCCTGCACCTGGAAGGCGGTGTCTTCGAATTGGTCAAGGCCATAGGCCCAGCGCGTCATGTTGATGGCGTGATCGGCATAGGGGCCCTCGGCGGCGATGCGGTTCGGCTTCACCTGCCATTGGTCGACGACGCCCGGCACGGCCAAGGCGGAGATAATCCAGAAAGCCAGCGCGGCGGGTCCGACGAACTTCAGCAGGCCCCACGGCTTGGCCATGAAGATGCCGATCAGGCCGCAGACTCCGGCCAAAACGATTCCCCAGGCGGCAAAGCCGGTCCACTGGAAGGCAGTGATGTTGGCGAGGCCCGGTCCCGTGAACTGGCGGCCGGCTTCCGTGAAGGTGTCGAAGCGCGCCAGCCAGGCGTTGAGGCCGATGAGAATCAGCGCGACTCCCGCCCACCCGGCCGAAGCCTTGCCGAGAGAAGAGCCCGAAAGGGTCGCGCCTGCCGCCTTGGCCATGCCTTGGAGCAGGAAGCTGGGGAGAAGCACCATGAGCGCGGCGACGGCCGCCGTCATCGTGACGAGGGCCAGCAACTCGCGGTAGACCGGGAGCTCAAACACGAAGAAGCCGACATCCATGCCCGCCACGGGAGCCGCCTTGCCGAAGGAGCCGCGGGCGGTGAAGAGGAGAATCTCGTCGGCCAAATCGCGCAGGCTGCCTGCAATGCCGAGCGAAATGAGGAGGCCAATGACGCGGCCCGGCCATGCCCCGGCGGCGCCGATGGCCTCCAGGCTTTGGCGGGCAGCCTGCTGCTGGGGGGTGCCCACGCCGGAGCCATAGACCGCAGTGCGCCTGGTGGCCAAGCCCGAAGCCACCCAAAAGATGATCGCCGGAACCAGGAAGCCAGCCAGCCAGAGAATGGCTTGGGTCACGACCACCTTCTCAAAGATCTGCGGAGCCTGGGCGTCGTCGCGGTACCAGAGCCACTCAACCCACAGTCCGGAGAGCGCGGGCGACACGACCAGCAGAAGGCCAAGGACGATGAGGGCGATGACCGCCTTAGGCATCTTCCCGGTGCGAAGCTTTGGACTCTTCCCCATGAGTGTCCCTAGTCTACGAACTTTGCCGGTTCGGCGTTGAAGTGTCCCGAACCTGAGCCACCCAGTCGCCAGAGGTCACCGGCAAAGTCGCGCCATCCAAGAACCGGCCCAGCTCGTCCACCACGCCCGCGTGGGAGGCGCCGGTGCGGGGGGCGAGGTCAGATCGGCCCATCCAGACTCCGGTTAACCCGCCTTCGGGGGTCGCAATCACGCCATAGGCGGCGTGGCGCTTCAGGTCATATTTCCGGCCCCGATAGGTGAGGATGTCACCGCTCACCTGAAAGCCAAGCTCGGCGGCGATCTCGCGCACTCCCGGGCTGGTGTCGGGGTGGCCGCAGTAGAGCTTTCCGGCGGCGCCCCTTCCGCGACCCGAAACAATGGGAGCCCAATCCGGGCGGGCGGGGTCGGTGATCACCTCGAAGCCCCGGGCGGTGC
>JBGSIR010000102.1:0-1528 GCA_041742415.1 Fimbriimonadaceae bacterium
AGCACGCGGCGGCCCTTGAGCAGCCATCCCAGAGCCTGAGACCGGCGGTAGAGCCGGGCGCCGACCTCTTCGGCCGCTCGGACCTCCGGGCTGAGTCCCAGGTCGATGGCGTCGGTGAGAATGACGGCATCGCCCACCTCAATTCCCTGGCCCGTGTGGCCCACCTCAATGCGGGCGCCGAGGCTTGTCAATTCAGCCAATAGCGGCGAATCGACGGCGTCCGAGCCCTTGACCGTGTGCCCGGCCGCCAAAAGCAGCCGCGCGATGCCGCTCATGCCCGCGCCGCCGATGCCCACCAAAAAGAAGGCCTGGGCTTCGGCCAGGCTCTCGCGGGGCGCGAAGCGGGTTTCAATCTCGGTGGGGGTTCTCATGCGCGGCGACCTGCCGCCTTGTCCAGGCAGGACAAAATGCGGGGCACAGAGTCCACGATATCCCAGTCGGCGAGGGCTTCTTGGGCTTGAGTCATGCGCTCCGGGTCCTCCAGCCAGGCCAAAATCCTGCCTTCCAGGCCCATCACGTCCAATCTGTCCTGCTCATAAACGTCGGCCCCGCCCCGCGAGGCGATCTCGACGGCGTTCCAATGCTGATGGCGGCTGTGGGCATAGGGGTAGGGCACGAGAATAGAGGGGATGCGGTTTGCGGCCAGCTCGGTGACGCTGCCCGCGCCGCTCCGGCTCACGGCAAGCACCGAGCTGGAATAAGCCAGGGCCATCTGCTCGGCGGTGAGGAACGACCGGATGAAATAGCGCCCCTTCACGCCCAGCTTCTCGTGGCTGGCGAGGGTCTCCTCATAGTGCTTGGTGCCCGTGATGTGCAGGAAGGCGATGTCGCGGCCGGACATGCGGAGGGCGGTGGCCAGGGCGGCGTCGTTCAGAGCGGCGCTGCCTTGACTGCCGCCCATCACCAGCACCATGCGCTCCTGCCCCGCGTACTCTTCGCCCAGCGGCAGCACGCCCTGCCCACCCAGGCGAATCTGGCTCCGCACGGGCATTCCCGTCCGCACGATGTTGGCGTCGGGAAAGTGGGCGGCGGCGGCTTCAAAAACGGTGCAGACCGTCTTGGCATGGCGCGATAGAAATCGGTTGGTGCGGCCCGGGGCGGCGTTCTGCTCGTGGATGACCAGCGGAATGCCAAGGCGCCGCGAGGCCTGCACAATGGGCGCCGAGGAGTAGCCGCCGGTGCTGAAAACGACGTCGGGCCGGATGCGCTTGAGGTCGGCCTTGGCCATGCTCGCGCATCGCATGAGCTGGATGAGCGCCCGGATGCCGCGCGGCGTGGCCAGGCTGGGCACCGGGCCGCTGGGATAGCCTTTGAATTCGATATTAGCGCGGCGGCAGACCTCGCTCTCTTGGCCCCTCAGGGAGCCCAGGTACCAGAGATCGTCGCCTCTATCGCGGGCGCCCAGTCCGGTCTCGAGGGCGGGATAGATGTGCCCCCCCGTTCCCCCGCCGGTTAGCAGGATGCGCACGCGAGCCTCCCGTCGTCGGCTGAGCGGTGGATGGGCGGCTGCCCTGGCGCACCTTGGCTT
>JBGSIR010000103.1:0-32820 GCA_041742415.1 Fimbriimonadaceae bacterium
CCGCCAAAACCGCCGCCGCCCACCGGGGGCTGGCCGAACAAATTGCGGCGAAAACCGCCGAACGCCGCTACGCCGCAGTTGCCGTTCGCAAGCCGGATCACGCCGCATTTACGGTCGATCTGCCGCTGGGCAAAGACCCCAAGCGGCCGATGCAGCGAGCCGTTATCGCCACCGGCAAGCCGGCCCGCACTCACTTCAAAGTGCTGGGGAGCTGCGACGGCGGCTGGGCGATGGCCGCTCGACTGGAGACCGGACGCACCCATCAGATTCGCGTCCACCTGGCGGCCATGAAGCTCTGGGTGATGGGCGATCATCTCTATGCTCCGGTGGAGCACCGGGCGGCTCCGCTCCAGCTCCACGCCGCCTATCTGCGCTTCGCTCACCCGATCTCCGGGGCCGATATGGTGCTGTATTCGCCCCCGCCCGAGGACTTCCTGGGCTCGGTACACTGCTTGGAAGAGGTCTTTGCCGAGTGGAGCCGTCAGCCGAATCAGCCCTGAGCCGAGTTCAAGAGGGCGGCCATGCGTCGGCTTCGGCCCTCGACCTATTGACCCTGGCCATCTCCCGCACTCCGAAAGACCTGCGGGGGAATGAGGCGGCGGCGCAGAAGCTCTTGAACCGATTCCGCCTGCCCCAGCTTCACCAGCTCGGCCGGGCCGACTTGAAAGAAGCGGCGGGGCTGGAGGCTTTCGAGAGCGAGCGGATGCTGGCGGCTCTGGCGCTTGGCCGGCGGTGCGCCATGGCGGGGCAGGGGACTTCGCCCAAGGTGAGCGGCGACGAGGATGCGGTGGAGTACTTCCGGCATCTGGCCGACGCCGCCGAGGAGCGGTTTGCGCTGCTGATGCTGGATGCGGCGGGGGGAGTCATTGGCCAGCGAACCCTGCACATCGGCACCCTCATGAGCACCGTGGTGGGAGTGAGGGAAGTGTTTCGAGAGGCGGTGCGCTCCAGCGCGGCCTCCATCATCGTGGCGCATAATCACCCCAGCGGCTCGCTGGAGCCAAGCCCGGCCGACATTGCGGTGACGGCCAAGCTGCGCGAGGCGGGTGAGCTGCTCGACATCGCGGTGCTGGATCACCTGATCATCGGCGCGGGTGGGCACTTCAGCATGAGCCGCGAAGGATATTTATGACCCAATGGGATGAGATGCTGGCCTCGCTGCGCAGCGAGCTGGACGGCCGGCACGAAGCCCGGGAGGCGGCCCTGCGCGAGTCTCGCTTGGCGATTCAAAGCTGCAGCCGAGCGATCAAATCGGCTCACCGGGCCGATTGGGCGGCGGCCGAGAAGGGGCTGGCCGAGGCCAAGGCCCGCTTGGACGGCGCCAGAGCGGTGGGCGAAAATCACCCCGAGGTCGTCTTTGCGGGGCATCTTCAAGACGCCGAGAAGGAGTATGTCGAGGGCCGCATTTTGGTGGCGATGCTGCGCAATGAGCCGCTTCCCCTGCCCTCCAAACTCGGGGTGGCGGCGCCGGTCTATCTCAACGGAATCGCCGAAGCCGCCAGCGAGTGCCGAAGGAGCATCCTCGACTTGATGCGGCGCGGCGACCTGGACGAGGCGGAGCGCCTGCAGAGCCTGATGGAGCGGGTGCAGGACGAACTGGCGCTCTTTGACTATCCCGACGGTGTGACCGGAGGACTGCGGCGCACAAACGACGCGCTGCGGGCCGTGGTAGAGCGCACAAGGAGCGACTTGGCCCTGACTCGCGTGCAAAGCCGGCTGATTGAAGAGCTGAAGCGCAACTCTCCGGGACAAACTGGGTAGAGTCGCGCCTATTCATGCGCCGCACACTTGCGCTCATCTTGACGGCCGCAGCCGTCCACGCCTGGGCTCAGCAGCCCGCAGGCGCGACCACCGCTTGGTCGTCGGCCGACACCTCACAAGCCGGCATTCTGAAGTCGCTCTCGATTCGTGAGCTTGGCCCCGCCACGATGGGTGGACGCATCAGCGACCTCGCGGTCTATGAGCCCGACCCCCGCATCTTTTGGGCGGCCAGCGCAAGCGGCGGGCTTTGGAAGACCACCAACGGCGGAATGACGTTCCGCTCTCAGTTCTGGCAGATGTCCACGACGGCCTTGGGCGCCGTGGCGGTGAGCCAGAAGAACCCCGACGTGCTCTGGCTAGGCACGGGCGAGCAGAACAGCCGCAACTCTTCGAGCTGGGGCGATGGAGTCTATAAATCCACCGACGGAGGAGAGACGTGGACCCATGTTGGCCTGGAGAATTCTGAGCACATCAGCCAGGTCATCATCGACCCGCGCAACGACAACGTGGTCTATGTGGCCGCGCTGGGCCCGCTTTGGCGCGAAGGCGGAGACAGAGGCATCTTCAAGACCACCGACGGCGGCAAGACGTGGGTGAACACCCTCCCTGGAGCCAACGCCCGCACCGGGTTTATCGACCTGGTGATGGACCCCAAGAACCCTGAGAAGCTGATTGCGGCGGCCTGGGAAAAGGAGCGGCGCGCCTATCGCTTTGGCAGCGGCGGCCCCGGCAGCGGCATTCACATGACCGAAGACGGCGGCAAGAACTGGCGCCAGGTGACCGATGGGCTGCCCGAAAGCGAGCTTGGCCGAGTCGGCCTTGATGTCATGCAGTCGAACCCCAAGGTCTGGATCGCCACGATTGAATCTGGCCCGCCCCCGGCCCGCGACAATGCCGACCAGCAGACCCGCGGCGTTTATCGGTCGGAAGACGGAGGGAAGTCCTGGAAGCGCATCAACAGCCTGAACCCTCGGCCGTTCTATTTCAGCATTCCGCGGCAAGACCCGCTCGACTTCAACCGGATCTATGTGCCGGCCGTCAACTTCCACTTCAGCACCGACGCAGGCGAGACGTTCCGCACGATGAACATGAACATTCACGTGGACCATCACGCCATGTGGATCAACCCCACCGACTCAAATCACATGATTATCGGAAACGATGGCGGCATCGCGCAGACCCGCGATCGCGGAGAGACTTGGGAGATGAACGACTATCTGCGCGCGGCTCAGCCCTATGCGGTGGCCGTGGATATGCGCCAGCCCTATTGGGTTTATGGCGGCATGCAGGACAACGGCTCTTGGGCCGGTCCGACGCAGACCCGCAGCGGCGGCGTGAAGATCACCGACTGGCGCTTCATGAACGGCGGCGACGGCTTCCATATGCAGGCCGACCCGAACGACTGGCGCATCGTCTATGCCGAGAGCCAGGGAGGCGCCGTGGCCCGCATCAATCAGCAGACCGGCGAGCGGGCCTTTATCCGCCCGCGCGCGCCGCAGGGAGAGAGCTACCGCTTCAACTGGTCGTCGCCCATCGTACTTTCGCCTCACAACTCCTCCACGGTCTTCTTTGGCGGCAACCGCCTGTTCAAGAGCGTGGATCAAGGCAATAACTGGCAGGTGATCAGCCCTGACCTCACGACGAATGACGCTGAAAAGCTGCGCCGCGGATTCGGGGTGACCCCGGAGGCCACCGGCGCCGAGCTTCACTGCACGATCATCACGATCAGCGAGTCTCCCCGCGCGCCCGGCGAAATCTGGGTCGGCACCGACGACGGCTTGGTGCAGCTCACTCGCGACGGCGGCGCCACTTGGGAGAATGTCACCCTGAACCTGCCTCAGGTTCCGCTCTTCACATGGGTCAGCAAAGTCTTGGCCAGCAAGCATGCCGCCGGCCGCGCCTATGTCACCTTTGACGGACACCGCAATGGCGATATGAAGGGCTATGTCTACATGACGGAAGACTACGGCAAGACCTGGACCGAGCTCGGCGCCGGGCTGCCAAAGAACCATGTGGCTTATGCGATCCGCGAAGGCGAAGTGAACGAGGATCTGCTCTTTGTGGGCACGGAAATGGGGCTCTGGGCCAGCTTGGATCGAGGCCAGACCTGGACTCAATACGAGACCGATGGCTTCAAGACGGTGCGCGTGGACGACATGGTCATTCACCCGCTTGATCTGGATCTGGTTCTGGCCACTCACGGCCGAGGCTTCTGGCAGATGCCCATTCGCGGCCTGGAGAACCTGACGACGGCGGCCAAAGAGAAGCCGATCGCTTGGCTGGGATCTGATCCGGCTCTGTTGTTGGGCTTCGTGGCGGGCGATTGGTATGGCGGCGACCGCATGTGGTCTTCGCCGAACACCCAGCCGGCGGGTCATGTTTGGTACTGGCTGAAGGACAAGCTGCCGACGGATGCGAGGATCGTCATCAAGTCGGTGACCGGTGAAACAGTGGCGACGCTGCAGGCGCCTTCGGAGGCGGGAGTCAACCGAGTGCGCTGGCGTCCGGGCCGAAACATTGGCGCGGGCGAATATGCTGCGCATCTGCAGGTCGGCTCAGACTTGACCTTGCTCGGCCCGATCACCGTCCTCGACGTCTCGGCCAACCTCAACTAAAGCGAAGAGGGGGAAGCGGTTCGCCGCCTTCCCCCTCCTGAATCCTGACGCTGTTTTCGATAATAATGATTATCAGAACGACTTGCGCCGCGATTCTACCTACCGGAACAAGTCTGGGCGCAGGCCCCTTTCAATTGATCGTATGGACAACAAGATGAGCCGAATTGTATTGAGCATTGCCGGGGCCTGCTTTTTGGCGGCGGGAATGGCGTTTGCTTTGTCGTCTTCGCCCCAGAAGCCCCCGACTCGGCCTGCCGAGGCGAAGCCGCGAGTGGCCAACGTCACCACGGATTCCTTGGAGGCTGCCCAAAAGGCGGGCCGGGAGATTGCCACCTTTGGCGGAGGCTGCTTCTGGTGCACCGAGCGCGATTTTCGGAAGGTGGCCGGAATATTGGCCGCGGACGTCGGCTACACGGGCGGCAAGGTCGAGAATCCGACCTATGAAATGGTCCTCAGCAAGACGACCGGTCATGTTGAAGTGACCCGCGTTGATTTCGACCCCAAAGTCATTTCCTATCGGGACGTGGTTCGCGCCTTCTTCAAGATGCACGATCCGACTCAGGTCAACCGTCAAGGCCCGGATGTGGGTGAACAGTATCGGAGCGTGATCTACTACTACACGCCAGACCAGAAGCGGATTGCTGAAGAGGTGAAGGCGGAGGTTCAGAAGACTCTGCCCCGGCCGATTGCCACGACCATCGAGCCGGCCGCGAAGTACTGGCGGGCTGAGGAATATCACCAGCAGTATTATCAGAAGATGGGCATCGGCTAAGAATGAATCGTTGGGTGATGGCGGCCGTCGCGGCGGGCGTGGCCGGGGCCCTGGCAGGCGGAATCTGGCTGGCTTTTCGGGAGCCCGAGCGCTTTCAGGCGGCGGACGCCGTCGACCTTGCGCCCGCCCACAACGCCTATCGCCAGGGCGAGTTTGAGAAGTCGGCGGCGATGTATGAAGAGGCGGCTGCATCACCGAGCAGCCCGGGTGAAGCCTGGTTCTTTGCTGGCTTGTCGCGGCACATGATGGGCGAATACGAACCGGCGATCCAGCACTTCAAGAAGGCCGAAGAAGCCGGCGCGCGGGCATCTGTGGCGCGATATAACATTGCTTGCGCCCTCGCCATGCTGGGCCGCCGAGACGAGGCTCTGGATTCGCTGGAAAAGGCGTTTGCCTTGGGCTATCGCAGCCAGGCGCAATATGCCAGCGATCCCGATCTGCTGAGCCTGCGTGATGAGCCCAGGTTCAAAGCGCTCATGGGAAAGATGGCTTCCCCGCTTCTGGAGGACATGAGCGCCATGGTGGTGGTGGACCTGGAGGGGGTTTGGGAAACGAACCCGGGCGATGAGGGCAGCCGGCTGACGATTCGGCCCCTTTTGCAGGGCTACACCGTCCAATTCACCCTCAGCGACCTCGTTGGCGGAGTCACGGAAGGCATGATGTTCTACCGGCCCGCTGACAAGACGTGGAGCGCAGAGGCCATTTCGCAGACCGGGATTCACACGGAGTGGACGGGCAAGCTGACGAACGCAAAGCAGCTTAAGCTCGAATTGACGGGGGACAGCACTTCCCCGACCGGCGAAATGCATAGCGATCGCATGATCTTTTCGCCGCAGGGCAAAGATCGACTTCGCATTGAGCAGAGCCAAGATCGAGGCGAGGGGTGGAAGCCCACCCTCTCTCTCGATCTTGTCCGCTCAGGCGGATAGCCCGACTTACTTGAAGAAGTCGAACTTCTCCATGCGCTGCTTGAACGCCTGGAGGAATCGGCCGGCCAAAAGGCCATCCACCAAACGGTGGTCATAGGTCAAGACGCAGTTCATCATGTGGCGCACCTGCATGACTCCCTTCTTGATGACGAGCCTTTCTTGGATGCCGTAGACGCCCAGGATGCCCGCCTGCGGAGCGTTGATCATGGGCGTACCGAGCATCGCGCCATAGGAGCCCGGGTTGGTGAGGGTGAAGGTGCCGCCCTGCACGTCGGCGGCCTCCAGCTTGCCCGAACGCGCCTTGGCGGCAATCGCTTCGAGGTCGCGTGAGAGGTCGATCAGGCTCTTCGACTCGCAGTTTCGGATGACCGGCACAATCAGGCCGCCGCTGCCGTCTTCGCCCAGCGAAACCGCAATGCCCATGTGGACGCGGTTGTTCTGCACGATCTTGTTGTCCTCCATCAGCGCGGAGTTCAGCATCGGCATTTCGAGCAGGGTCTCGGTGAGTGCCTTGATGAAGAAGGGGGTGTAGGTGAGCTTGACGCCGTAAGTCTGCTGGAAGCTGTCCTTATTGATCGAGCGGAACTCGACCGCGGGGGTCACGTCCACTTCGATGATGGTGGAGACGACCGGCACCTGGCTGCTGCGGACCATGGCGTCGGCGATCATCTTCCTCATGCCCACCAAAGGAATCAGGGTCTGATCTTCTCCGGCAACGGTCTGCGCCACCGGCTTGGGAGTCGGCGCAGGGGCTGCGGCGGCAGGAGCCGGGGCGGGGGCCGAGCCTCGACGGGCGAGATAGGCCTCCATGTCGGCCTTGGTCACGCGGCCTCCCGAGCCCGTTCCGGCGATGCGAGAGGCTTCCGCCTCTGACACGCCGCTCTCCTTCATCATGGCCTTCACCACGGGCGTAAACCACGCCCGGCCGCCGGAGGCAGCGGGAGCTTCTTCGACCGGAGCGGATGGGGCAGCGGCAGGAGCAGGCGATTCGGCAGCGGCCTCCGGCGCGCCTCCACCCTCGGCGATCATCTTCTTGGCCAGCTCAAGGTCCGGCTCAATGAGGCCCATCGGCTTGAAGACCTCAACGAGCTCGCCTTCGGGAATAAGAATCTTGACAAGAATGCCGGAGGCGGGGGCCTGGAGCTCCTGATTGACCTTGTCGGTCATGATCTCGACCACCGGCTCGTCCTCTTTCACTTCATCGCCGACCTGCTTCAGCCAGCGCATCACCTGTCCTTCGTGGACCGATTCGCCCAGTTCGGGCATGAGGATCTCCTCGGGCATAGAGCGCAGTTTATCCCCAAAAGTCCTGCGGCTTTGAGCATCCTCTCGGACTGGGACTGTCCCACCCCGGCGGCTCGCTGCAGGAGGCGCTCGGATACTATCAGAGTGCGCTTATGGCCTACGTTCCCCACACCGAGCAGGATGTCCGCGAGATGCTGGAAGTGATCGGAGTTGACAGCATCGAAGACCTCTTCCGCGAGATTCCGGCTGACCTTTTGGTGAAGGGCGAGCTGAACATTCCGACGGCCCTGGATGAGGCCCGCAATTTCGCTCACCTTCGCGAGCTGAGCGAGCGAAACGTGGACCTTTCGCGCACCACCTGCTTCCTGGGAGCAGGCATCTACGACCGGTTCATCCCCGCCACGGTGGGAGCCGTCATCTCTCGCGGCGAGTACCTCACTTCATACACGCCCTACCAGCCGGAAATGAGCCAGGGCTACCTGCAGACGATTTACGAATTCCAGACCATGGTCTCCGACCTCTTTGGAATGGACCTGGCCAACGCTTCGATGTATGACGGCCCCACCGCGCTGGCCGAAGGCGCCCTGATGGCGGCGGGAATCAAGAATCGGCCGCAGATCGCCGTGAGCGCCGGCCTTCACCCGCACAGCCTGGAGATCATTCGCACCTACTGCTGGGCGATGGGCATTGAGGTGCTGGAGATTCCGCTGACGAATGGCGCGACCGAGGACTACTCGGCCCTGAGCGACCGCACGGCAGCGGTTTTAGTCGGCTTTCCCAACTTCCTGGGCGTCATCGAAGACCTTTCTGCTGCCCGCGTCGCTGCGGACGCCTGCGGCGCGATGCTCGTGGTCGATGCTCACCCCACGGCCTGCGCGCTTTTGAAGCCGCCGGGCGAATACGGCGCCGACATCGTGACCGGTGAGGGTCAGAGCTTGGGTGTTCCGATGGGCTTTGGCGGCCCGCTGCTGGGCTTGTTTGCGTGCAAGGAGAGCCTGGTGCGCCAGATTCCGGGCCGCATCGTGGGCCGGGCGCCCGATGACAACGGCAATATTGGCTTCACCATGACTCTGCGCACCCGCGAGCAGGACATCCGCCGCGAAAAAGCCACGTCCAACATCTGCACCAACGAGGCGCTGATGGCCTTGGCTGCCACGGTCTATATGTCCGCCCTGGGCAAAGTCGGCATGAAGCAGGTGGCCGAGACCACCGTTCGGAACACGCAGTACGCCATGAGCGCATTCCAGAATGCGGGCCTGGAACTGGCCTACCCGGACCGAAAGGTGTTCCAAGAGTTCGTGGTCAAGCTCCCGGGCAAGGCTGTTCAGAAGCGCGATGAGCTGCTGGAGCAGGGCATCCTTGCCGGGCACCCGCTGGGCGAAGACGAGCTGCTGTGCGCCTTCACGGAGCTCCGGACTGCCGATGAGATCGACCGGCTCGCCGCCGCGCTTTCCGCATAAACAGACATTTGGGCCAAGCAAAGGCGCCGGTTTTTCGGCGCCACACTCTGAATCAAATGTATAGTTGGTGAGTGAGAAGTCTCGCCGCCCTTGCCGCGTTTAGCTTTATCGCGGCCGCCTCTGCTCAGTCAAGCATCCCCAGTGAAGTCACATTTAGCTATGAGTTGAACTCTGGCGTCGAGATCACGGATGCGGTCGTCGCCGAGATTGATGACTTTGGAGCCTATGCCCTCATCAATTCCTTCTTTTTCAGCGGTTCTGGTTCGCAAGTGGTGGACTCCAACGCAGACCCGACTCCGCTTCGCCTCGGAGTGGTGGGCCGCTACACCTACCAGGAAAATTCGGTACTCACCGAGGACGGGGTGGCGGTCTTTATGAGCAACGGCATCGCGCCGGAGGTCATCGGATCGAGCTGGGACAGTGTCTTCCCCGGCTTCGAAGAGGACCTTATCGCCCAGTCTCTGTTGGACATTCAAAACAACGGAGATCAGGCCGCGCAGCAGGCGGCAGTGAACACTCTGTTCAATTTCTTCTCGGCCTTCCCGACCTACTTCCCCGAAGAGTTGCCGAACAATGGCTCTTGGGTGGGCTTCAGCCAGGCGCAGATCTATGGCACTGGCTCCTGGCAGTCCAATCCTGTTCCCGAGCCCGGCCTCCTGATTGCCGCTGCCGCGGGCGCTGCCCTGCTTCGCCGACGCCGCCGGGCCTAAATTGGGCCCCGCCTGGCCCCAGGGCAGCCGAGACGCTGCCCCGGGGTCGGCGCCATAGTAAAGACACTTTGAAGACGCGGACGAAGCTGGTCACGACCCCACCCTTGATCTTCGAAAAGTCGACTCCGGGCCGCACGGGCGCAAGAGCGCCGCAATGCACGACGCCTGAAGTGGACTTGAGCCAGGCTCTGGGCGAGCTCCGCACCGAGCTGGACCTGCCCGAAGTCTCTGAGCTGCAGGTGATGCGGCACTTCGTGAACCTGAGCCACCTGAACTACGGCATCGAAACCGGCTTCTATCCGCTGGGTTCGTGCACCATGAAGTACAACCCGCGCATCAACGAGCGCACGGCTTCGCTCTCTGGCTTCACCCAGGTCCACCCGCTCCAGCCCGAATCGACCGCTCAGGGAGCCCTTGAAGTTCTGGCCGAGGTCCACGACATCTTGAAGGAGGTCACCGGATTTGATGAAATCAGCATGCAGCCCGTGGCGGGCGCCCATGGCGAGCTCACCTGCCTCATGCTCATCAAGGCCTATCACCAGGCCAATGGCGAAGGAGCCCAGCGCCGCGTGGTGCTAGTGCCCGACAGCGCCCACGGCACCAACCCGGCTTCGGCAGCGCGATGTGGATTCACCGTCAAGACCATTCCGACGGACGCCGACGGCAACACCGACATTGAAGCTTTGAAGGCCGCCCTCAACGACACGGTGGCCGCCTTCATGGTGACGAACCCCAGCACCCTGGGCCTCTTCGAGCCGAATATTGCCGAAATCTGCCGCATGGTGCATGAAGTCGGAGGCCAGGTTTTTTGCGACGGCGCAAATATGAACGCTATGGTCGGCGTCACGCGGCCAGGCGATCACGGATTCGACTGCATGCACTTGAACCTGCACAAGACCTTCAGCACGCCCCACGGCGGAGGCGGCCCCGGATGCGGCGCCATTGGCCTGAAGTCGCACTTGGCCGATTTCGCTCCTTCCCCGGTGGTTGTCCGCGTGGATGGCGGGGTGAAGCTCGACCACGATCGGCCCAAGACGGTCGGTCGCGTCTCCAGCTTCAACGGCCAGTTCCTCATGGCAGTCCGCGCCCTCACCTACTTCCTGGCCTATGGCCGCGATGGAATGAAGGAGATCGGACGGTTCGCCGTGCTGAACGCCAATTATGTGAAGGCTCGGCTGGCGGACGTCCTGCCCGCCGCCCACGACCGCCCGTGCATGCACGAGTGCGTGCTGACGGCCAAGCAGTACAAAAAGTTTGGAATTCGAGCGCTGGACATCAGCAAGCGGCTGATTGACTACAACTATCACCCGCCGACCAACTACTTCCCTCTCATCGTTCCGGAGTGCCTGATGATCGAGCCCACCGAGACAGAGACGAAGGAAGTGCTGGACGATTTTTGCGACACGCTCATCAAGATCTGCCATGAAGCCGAAACTGAGCCCGAAACGCTGAAGCTGGCACCGCAAAGCCAGATCGTGGGACGACTGAACGAAGCGGCGGCTGTGAAGGAGCTGGATGTTCGGTGGCGTGCAGCAAGGCCTGAACCACAATTGACAAAAGCCTAAGGCAAACGATCCAGCCGTCGGAACTGAGCCAGCCTGGAAGGGTACCAACGTCGTGATGACCCACCCCGAAGCGCTGGCTAGCCGATTGCGAGGATATGCCGTCGAGGGCGCGGATTGGAGGTCGATTGGCTTGCAGGCTTCAGCGCAGAACGATCGCGTCATCGGAGACGGTGCCCTCGATTGGGAGGGCGGGTCGGTAGAGCTTAAGCTCTGGCCTCGGTCTGATTTTGCCCAGGGAGCCATCCGGCGCGGAACTGAGGTCATTGCTTTGCAGGCTTCATTTGTCAGCGGACGCCTCTTTGGAACTTGGACGCAGGGAGAGGAGCGTGCGGGCCGTTTTGAGCTTTGGAGCGAGAATCAAACCGAGACCCTGGCCGCCCGGGCCTATTCCGGCATCTCCAAAGTCGGCCTCGATTGGGAATCCTATCTGCAGGGGCGCTCGACGAGGGCCTTTACGATCGAGGACGAAGAAGGGCTCTGGCGCGGTGGATATCACGACCGCACGGGCGATGCGGACGAAGACCTGCATTTGATTTTTTCGCAGGGCGTTGTGCGCGGAAGGGGCCGAGACAAGGACGGCGATTTTGTCATCGTGGGCTCTTACCATCCTCACACCAATTCCGTGTATTGGAATAAGCACTATGTGGAGCCGCATCGGGTGTTCAACTACCAGGGCATTTATGAAAATGGCAAGGTCGAGGGCATCTGGGCTGAAGTCGGGCAGCCGGATTACACCGGACCGTTTCGAATTGAGCCGCTTCTCGACACAGCATCCTCGCGCCTCTAGGCCTTTTCCGGGTACATACCCCAGCCATGCGATGGATGGCATTTGCCGCGCTGGCTGCATCAACTCAGGCCTTTGCGCAGGGAGGGGCAGTTGTCGGCGCTCGGAGCCTTGCCCTCAGCCCTGATGGCGAGACCTTGGCTTTTTCTTGGCGTGGAGACCTCTGGCTCGCGCCTGCTGACGGCGGCCTGGCGGCTCCGCTCACGCGGCACGTCGAGCTCGATGACAACCCCTTTTGGTCTCCCGATGGCCAGAAGATCGCCTTCACCAGCGACCGCAATGGCGGCGATGACATCTACATCATCGACATCCGCGGCGGCCGCACCCAGCGAGTGACCCATCACCCCGGCTCCGAAGCCTTGGGCGGCTGGAGCAATGATGGACAGGAGATTCTTTTCTCCTCTCGCCGCGAGGCAGCCGAAACGGGGCTCTATGCCATTCGCGTGGCTGATGGCCGGCTGAGAGAGCTGGCCCGCGACCACCGCAGCATCCGCCAGCCTTGGATGGCCGCTGATGGTTCGGTCTACTACACCCGCTACGGCTTCCCCGCCACCCGCCCGCGCTATGCCGGCTCCGCCGCCGCCCAGATTTGGCGGCTTGATGGCGCTGGCCGCCGAAGCGAAGTGGCGAACAACTCCTTCCAGCACCTGTGGCCCGTTCAGGCCCCGGCGGGAGGAGGCATTCTGACTGTCACCGTGGGCGAAAAGACGCCCAGCTCCAGCCCGATGAACGCGCCCATTGGCCGCATCACCGACAGCCCGAGCCGCACGCCCAACATTTGGCGGATTTCCGGCACATCGCGGAGCCAGGTCACCCGATTCTCGGGCTCGCCGGTGCGCTTTCTGGCCGCCGCTCGCGCCGCCGACCGCATCGCCTTTGAGAAGGACGGCAAAGTCCACGTCGGATCGGTGAACGGCCCCCACCAGCCGGTGGAGATCACTGCCGTCATCGACGACCAATTCACCACCGTCACCCGGAGCATTGAGACCACTGGCGCCAGTGAGCCGAGCATCAGCCCCGACGGCTCGAAAGCGGCCTTCGTTGCGGGCAATGAGATCTGGCTTGCCGACGTGAAGCCGGGCAAGCGGCCGAACGACAAAGACGCCGTGCGCGTCACCGATTGGGCCGGCCTGGATTCGACTCCGCTCTGGACGCCCGACGGCTCGGCTCTGCTTTTTGTGAGCGACCGCGAAGGCAGCGCCCGCATCTATCGGTGGTATGTCGAGACGCAGACCATTGAAGCAGTCACCGAGCGCGACCAAGACGCCCTGGAGCTTCAGATCACGCCGGACAAGCGGTTTGTGAGCTTCTGGATCGCCGGTCAGGGCGGAGGCCTCTATAAGGCTCCGGTCAACGGCGGCCCGGCCCGCAAGGTGTTCGACCTTCCCCGCGTCTTCCGCTACGAAAGCGACACGAGCTATGCGTGGTCGGCCAATGGCCGCTACGTGGCCTACACGCTTCGCCGCCCGGCCTCCAGCGTGAACATCTGGGTCTATGACACTCAGACCGAGACCAGCCACAACATCACCCGGGCCAGCGCGTTCCACGCCCAGCCCTCCTTCAGCTCAGACAACCGCTATCTCTACTTCACCAGCGGCCGCGACGGAAACAACATTCAGTGGGTTCCGCTGCAGCCGGTTGATGTGCGGTCGGAAGATCAGGATCTGGAATACAAGAAGCCCGAGGGCGAGCTGCCTGAGATTGACTTCAAGGACATTCATCGCCGCATCGGCCGCTTCTCTTCTCCGGGCGCAAACATCCGCTTTGAGGCAGAAAAGGGGCAGGTCTACATTGCCCGGGGCGGAAATGTGGTTCGCGTGAACTACGACGGCTCTGGTGAGCAGACCGTGGCTTCAGGAATCCAGGGGGGCTTCGAGTTCACCGCTGACGGCAAGTCCATTGTCTTCGTTCGCGGCGGCCAGCCGGTGCTGGTCGATGTCACCCGGCCCAATCTGCCGAGCACGACGGTGGAGTTCCGCGCCGAACTCACCCGCGACACGGCGGCCGTGCGCCGCGCCGCCTTCCAGCAGGTTTGGCGAGAGTACAACCGCTCGTTCTATGACTCCAACCTGCATGGCCGCGACTGGGCGGAAATGCGGCGACGCTATGAGCCGTTCCTCGACTCGGTGGATCACCGGCGAGAGATGGCCACGGTGCTCAACATGATGATCGGCGAACTCGACGCCAGCCATGCCGAGGTCAGCCCTGGCTTCGGCGGAGTCGGCCAGCCTTCGGTCGCCCACTTGGGCATGGCCTTCGACTACAGCCACAACGGCGCCGGAATCAAGGTTCGCCAGGTGCCGGATGGCGCCCCGGGCAGCTTCGCCAAAACCAAGATCAACGAGGGCGAATACATCCTCAAGATCAATGGCGAGCCGGCCGTGCTGAACGAGGCGATGTTTGAGAAGGTTCTCGTCAACCAGATCAACCGCGACGTCACCCTTTTGGTGAACGACAAGCCCAACGAAGAGGGAGCCCGAGAGGTGCGCATCCGCGCCATCAGCGAGGGCGCCTTCCGAGGCATTATCCGCAACAACGAGATCGCGGCCCGACGCGCTTATGTTGAGGAGAAATCCGGCGGACGGCTCACCTATCTGGAGATCCCCGGCATGAACCAGGCTGCTCTGGCCCAGTTCAACTACGAAGCATGGGAGCTGATTCAAGGCAAGGAAGGCGTGGTGATCGACGTCCGCTTCAACGGCGGCGGCAACATCAGCGACGACCTCGTGGACCTCATCGAGCGCCGCCCGAGCTACATCTACTACCTGCGAGACACCGAGCCGACCAACGTCCCCGACGCCACCTGGCTTCAGAATCTGAAGACCGTCGTGCTCATGGGCGAGTCGAGCTTCAGCGATGCGGAGATCTTCCCCTATGCCATGAAGGCGCGCGGCTTCGCTCAGCTCGTCGGCATGCCCACCCCGGGCTACGTCATCGGCACCTATGGCCTCGGCCTGGTGGATGGCACCAACGCCCGCATGCCCGCCTGGGGCGTCTATCGCCTGGACGGCAGCAACATGGAGAACATCGGCGAAGAGCCTGACCACAAGGTGGACTGGACGTGGGACGCCTACAGCAAGGGTCAAGACGAGCAGCTCGACAAGGCGATCGAAGTCCTGCTTCGAGGCAAGTAAGAGCCGGTCTAGGGCGCCTGGAAGCAATTCTGGGCGCCCTGCTGGTTCTCGGTGTCGTTCTGATTGTGGGGTCTCCAATCGTTTTTGGTGATCGACTGCCTTCGAGATGTTCAGCTTCGATTGCCGACAGACAGGCATTGGAGGAGTGGAATCGAAAGACCAGTGATCAGCGCAAGGCGGCCATCAGCTTCTGCTGGACTTCGGGTTTGGCGCTTATTGCGGGCTCGATCGGGACTGGATTAATCGTCGCTTTTGGCATCGGCCCAAGCTGGGCCTCGCCATGGCGATGTGGCTGGAAGGTCACCGATCGGTTCGGATATCGTGATGGGTACACAGAATTTGGGGATGCCGGAGAGACTCTGGGCGGCAGACTATACGTTCGATTCACTCTTCCGAAGGGCGATGCGATGGAGCTGGCCGTGCCCAAGAGCATTTATAGGACCGTGCAAGTTGGCGATTTGGTGGACGTAAAGCAGGTCGGCCGCACCGCCCGAGCCATTCGCCCAAGCGGCCCGCGCGGCACGCCGTAAACTCTGCCGCATGTCGGAAGAGCGCGAGCTGAGACAGGTGCGGCTGGACAAGCTGGCCCGGATGCGGGAGATGGGGTTTGACCCCTTTGCGGCGGAGCGCTTCCCCTTCGAGAAATCCGCTCAGCAGCTCCTAGACGGCTTTGAAGAGGGCGCCGAGGTGCGCTTTGCCGGGCGGCTCGTGAGCCTGCGCCACATGGGCAAGGCGGCCTTTGCCCACATCAGCGACGGCGAGGCCCGCATCCAGGGCTACTTCCGCCGCGATGAGCTGCCCGAGGGCCAGTTCGAGGCCTTCAAGCTCATGGACATCGGCGACCACATCGGCGTCGAAGGAAAGCTATTCCTCACCCGGACCGGCGAGAAGTCGATCGAGGTGGCCTCGCTCACCCCGCTCAGCAAGGCGCTGCAGACCCTGCCGCTGGGCAAGGAGAAGGACGGCGAGCAGTGGTATGGCCTCACCGACGTGGACCAGCGCTACCGGCACCGGCACCTGGACCTCATCGCCAACCACGACTCACGCAAGGCCCTGCTCGACCGCTCCCGCATCGTGGCGGCTGTTCGCCAGTGCTTCTATGATTGGGGCTTCCTGGAAGTCGAGACACCGATTTTGCAGCTGGAGGCCGGAGGCGCCGCCGCCCGCCCTTTCCTCACCCACTTCAACGCCTACGATCTGCAGGTCAAGCTCCGCATCTCGCTGGAGCTGTATCTGAAGCGCATCATCTGCGGCGACGTGCCCAAGGTGTTCGAGCTCGGCCGCGTGTTCCGCAACGAGGGCGTCTCCAACCGCCATAACCCCGAGTTCACGCTGCTGGAATGGTACGAGGCCTACACCAATCTGGAGGACCAGATGGAGCGGGTTGAGGGCGTCTTCCGAGCGGCCTGCCTGGCCATCTACGGCACGACCGAGCGGCACGGGGTGGACTTTGGCAAGCCGTGGCATCGGCTGGACCTGCTCACCGCCATCCAAGACCGCGCCGGCATTGCGCCGGAGGAGCTGCAGAGCGTGGAGACCGCGAAGGCCGCCATGGCCCGCGTCGGCCTGCCGACCGAGAAGGAGGACAACCTGGGCGGGATCATTGAGAAGCTGCTGGAGCGGTTCGTGGAGCCGCACCTCATCGAGCCCACCTTCATCGTCGGCTACCCCATCGAGACTTCCCCGCTGGCTAAAAAGGACCCCCTGCGCCCGGGCTTCACCCGCCGGTTCGAGGGCTATGTGCTGGGCCGCGAAGTCTGCAACGCCTTCAGCGAAATCAACGACCCCATCGATCAGCGCGAGCGGTTTGACCACCAGCTCAGCGAGCGCGACAAGGGCGACGACGAGGCGCACCCGATGGACGAAGAGTTCATCTATGCGCTGGAGTGCGGCATGCCCCCCTGCGGCGGAGTCGGCATCGGCATCGACCGCATGGTCATGCTCCTCACCGGCGCCGACCACGTCCGCGAGGCCCTGCTCTTCCCGATGATGAAGCCGGACGTCCGGGACTAAGATTCGCGCGGCCCAGCTCTACAAAGCTTGAGAGAGCTGGCCCGGAGGGCCCGAGAGGGTTGACCGCCGCCTCTTGCTCCAGCCTGTCAGCATTCACTGTGAGGCGGAGCCAACCCGCCCAGGCTTGGGCGGGCGGTTGACTGAATGGGCTCAGCTCATGCGCTGGATGCCGAAGATCTCCTCAAGGAAGACCTCCAGCGCCATCCAGCTGCGGCGGTCGGCGTCGGCGTTGTAGGCGCTGCCGCCGGGCTTGGTGAAGGCGTGGGCGGCCAGGTTGTAGGCCACGAGCTGGTAGTCCACCGAGGCGTCGCGCATTTCGTCGAGGAATCCGTAGAACTGCTCACGCGGCACGGCGGGGTCTTGGCTGGCGTGGACGACCATCACCTTTGGCTTCACAACGCCAGGCTGGGCAGGAAGCGTGGAGTCGAGGCCGCCATGGAAGCTGACAACTCCCCGCAGGTCCGCGCCGCTCCGGGCGAGCTCCAGCACGCCTTTGCCGCCAAAGCAGTATCCGATGGCAGCCGTCTTGGAGGCGTCCACTTCGGGCTGAGCCTTCATCGCCTCAAGGCCGGCGGCCAGGCGTCCGCGATAGAGGGCCGGGTCGGCGTAGTATTTGCGCGCCTCGGCGCCGCTTTCGGCGGGATTCTTGGGGCGCACGCCCTTGCCATAGATGTCGGCGACAAACGCCGTATAGCCGCGCTCGGCCAGCATCATGGCGCGCATCATCTCATAGTCGTCCGGGCCATCCCAGTCATGAATGATCATCACCGCCGGGCGGGCGTCGTCGTTGTCGTGGGAGTCCCAAACGAGCTTGCCCTCAAGGGTCACGCCTTCGTGGACGTATTCGACTGAGCGGACTTCGGGGTGAGCAAAGGCCGTGCTGGCCAGAAAGGCGGCGGCAGAGAGGGTGAGGATGCGCATCCTCTCTTCTTACGAATGAATCGAGGCTTCAGTCTCGGCCCGCAGAGGAGCGGCCGATGCGGTTGAGGGCGTCGAAGATGCCGTCCTCAATGCGGTCAAGATCCTCGGGCCGGAGAAGGTCGGCAAACTCGGTGAGCATCTGCGCTTCGATGCCGCCAATGAGCGCCAGACGAAGGTCCACAGGACGGTCGCTCAGAAGGCAGCTTTGGACCTCCAAGTTGATCTGCGCCCAGTCGGCGCGCAGGGCGATGTACCAGTAGGCCAGCGCTTCGGCGAGGTCCAGAGTCTCCGAGGTCTCGGAATAGGCGTGGGCCAGGCGGGTCAGGTCATCCAGCCTTCCGCTCAGCCGGGCGCGGGGCTGAGCGGTCGACATCGCGCTCCAACGGGACCCGGCCAGCTGGGCAATGCGCTGGTCGAGATTGAACCGCCGGATGCGTTCGAGGATGGCTTGAGGAGACATATGGGCCGGTGCTTGGGGAATCTACGTGATGCTTGCGCTGTCGTTCGCAAGAAAGGGGATGCCGCCGCTGACGCCGCTGACTTGAACCCTGCCTGAACAACGGACCGGCTCAGGTCTCTGACTCAGAAAGGGGGCCGTATGTCAGACTTTCGGCAGGACTCTCCCCTATGAGCGACAAAGCCGTGCGCAGCCTCCAATCCTCCGACCTCAAGCGCCTCGACTGGCGATCTGTGGGCCCCGCCATCATGGGAGGCCGCGTGGCCTGCCTCGCCTTTGAGCCGGGCAATGCCAAGCGGTTCTATGTCGGCTTCGCCGCCGGCGGGCTCTGGGTGACCGACAATCATGGCATCACGCTGAAGCCCATCTTCGACGACCAGGAGACCGCCAGCATCGGCTCAATTGCCATCACCCATGCACCCGCCGACTGGAAAGGCTGGACCGCCGAGGAGAAGAAGGAGGGCAAAAAGAAGCTCGCCGAGATGGGCCAGGGCCGCATCCTTTGGGTGGGCACCGGCGAAGGCAACGGGCGCAACAGCAGCAGCTGGGGCCACGGCGTCTACCGCTCCACCGACAAGGGCAAGACTTGGCAGCACTGCGGCTTGGAGGACAGCCACGACATCCCTGCCATCGCGGCCCACCCCAGGGACCCCGACACCTGCTGGGCGGCCTGCGCCGGTCACCTGTGGGGACCGAACGAGACGCGGGGAGTCTATAAGACCACCAACGGCGGCAAAAAGTGGAAGCGAGTGCTCTCCGCCGATGACCTCACCGGAGCCATCGACCTCAAAATCGACCCGAACAACCCGGACATCCTCTTTGCCGCGCTCTGCCGGCGAGAGCGCAAGGCCCACAGCTTCTTCTGCGGCGGCGAATCCGGAGGGATCTTCAAGAGCACCGACGGCGGCGAGACTTGGACCAAGCTCACCGAGGGCCTGCCCAAGAGCGTCGGCCGCATCGGGCTCGACATTTTCCGTGGCGACTCCAGCAAGATCATTGCCTGCGTTCAGAGCGATGAAGGCGGCACCGCTGACATCCGCGACGACCGAAGCCGCGCGGGCGGAGTCTTCCGCAGCGACGATGGCGGCGCCACCTGGACTCGCCTGAGCCAGCGCACGCCGCGGCCGTTCTATTTCTCCACCATCTGCTTTGACCCCAAAGATGATCAGCGGGTCTATCAGAGCGGCTGGTACGTCGAGGTGAGCGACGACGGCGGGCGGACTTTCCGCGCCGACATGGGCGTGAAGATGCACGTCGACATGCACGCCCTCATCGTGAACCCCGAGGACCCTGACCATTTGGTGAACGGCTCCGACGGCGGCGTCTATGTCTCCTTTGACCGAGGCGCCAAGTGGAACTTCCTCAACACCATCGCGGTGGGTCAGTTCTACAACATCAGCCTCGACGATTCGGACCCTTACCGCATCATCGGCGGCCTTCAGGACAACGGAACCTGGGTTTGGCCGAGCAGCGGCATCCGGGAGAGCGGAAAAGAGGAGGACGGCACCCTCAACACCGGGCTCACCAATGGCGATGTGCAGTATGTGAACTGGGGCGACGGCTTCCACGCCGATTTCGACCCGACCGACAAGGATGTGGTCTATGCCGAGTGGCAGGGCGGCAACCTGACACGGATGAACATGCGCACCGGCAAGCGCGAGCTGCTGGCTCCCAAGGCCGCCGAGGGCCAAGCAGCGTTCCGGTTCAACTGGAACTCGCCCTTTTTTGTCTCGCCGCACAACCCCAACGTGATCTATCTGGGCGGCAGCGTCATCTTCCGCATGACGGAGCGCGGCGAGAAGTGGGAGGTCATCAGCCCCGACCTCACGACCAATGACCCCGCCAAGACGGGCCGATCTGGCAGCTCGGCGGAGAACCACTGCACGGTGGTGTCGCTGGCCGAATCGCCGCTGGTGGAAGGGCTCCTTTGGGCGGGCTCCGACGACGGCCTGGTGCATGTGCGCCTGGGCGGAGAGTGGAAGAACGTGACCCCCAAGGCGGCCGCCGGACGCTACGTGAGCCGCATTGAGGCTTCGCCTCACGCCGCCGCCACGGCTTTCATGAGCCTGGATGGCCACCGCAGCGACGACTACCGCCCCTGCATCCTCATGACGACCGACTCCGGCGCCACTTGGAAGGACATCACCGCCAACCTCCCCGACAAGTGGAGCGTGCATGTGGTGCGGCAGGATCTCGGCAACCCGAGCTGCCTTTACTGCGGCACCGAGCAGGCGCTGTGGGTTTCGCTGGATATGGGCGGAAGCTGGACCAAGATGCACGGCAAGAAGCTGCCGACCGTTCCGGTCTTCGACATCAAGCAGCATCCACGCACCCGCGACCTCGTCATCGCCACCCACGGCCGCAGCGTTTGGGTGCTGGATGACGGCTTTGTGTGGGAGGAAATGACCCCGGCCACGATGGGCAAAGGGCTCCACCTCTTCGCTCCCCGCCCGGCTCAGCCACGGTGGATGCAGTGGTACAACGGCCTTTGGTCGGACCAGATCTTTCGTGCCGCCAATCGGCCGAACGGCGCCCTCATCTGCTACTGGGTGGGTGAATACACCGGAGACGACGTATCCATCTCCATCAAGAATGGCCAGAGATTGGAAGTCGCCGAGCTGAAGGGCTCCAACGCCCCCGGTCTCAACCGAGTGGTGTGGGATCTGCAGCCCAAGGAGGCGCAGCGCCTGCCCGACAACGGTCAGGAGCCTTGGCTGGACTTCTTTGTGCCCGCCGGTGAGTATGAAGTGACGGTGAAGATGGGTGACTTGGTGGAAAAGGGCGCGCTGATGGTGCTGCCCATGCCCGAATAGTCCCAGGCGGGGCGCGAAAGGAAACCAAACGCCGCGCCCCTGCATTCGTCTAGAATAGAGACCATGCTTGGAACCCTGATCCTTTCGACCATCCTCGCCCAGACTCCGCCTGCCCGGGTGGCCCAGCCCGAAGCTCAGAAGTGGCACACCAACTATGAGCAGGCCCTGGCCGCCGCCAAGAAGGACAACAAGCCGGTGATGATGTTCTTCACGGGCAGCGACTGGTGCGGCTGGTGCATCAAGCTCAAGGACGAAGTCTTTTCGAAGCCTGAGTGGAAGACCTGGGCCAAGGGCGTTGTGCTGATGGAGCTCGACTTCCCCCGCGCCAAGGAGCAGACCGCCGAGATGAAGGCCCAGAATGTGAAGCTGCGCGACGCGCTTAAGATTCGCGGCTACCCGACTGTGGTCTTTGTGAACCATGAAGGCAAGGAAGTCGGCCGCACCGGCTATATGGCTGGCGGACCGAATCCTTGGATCGAAAACGCCAAGAAGCTCATGGCCAACAAGCCGGCCGTTGACGGCAGCTAAGGCCCTCGCCACTTATGCCTCCCCAAAGCGCTTTTGGGGAGGCTTTTTCATGTCAGACGGCCGGCTTCAGGCCATACATGGGTTGGCCGTCGACGACCGTGCCCAACGCGAGGCACTCTTCCGGCTCCAGCTGCTTTGCGGCGGCCTGGGTCAGGACGACTTGGCCAGTCTGGGCCGCCTTCTCGGCGTGGGCGGCGATGTCGATGACCTCCGTGAATTGGATGTCATCAAGGCTCCCCGCCAAGCTGCCCCAGTGCACCCCGATGCGGGCTTGAAAAGGCATTGAGAGGCGGTTCTTGACATTCACCGAAGCCAGCCCGCGCATGATCTCTTGGGCGGCTTCGGCGGTCTGACGCGGGTGCGGGAAGCTGGCGACCGCGCCGTCGCCGGCCGTGGAATGCACCTTGCCCCCTGCCTGTGCGCAGGCGCGGGCGATCAGCTCTTGGTAGAGCCCAAAGGAGTATTCGATGCTGAAGGTGTCGGCGCCCTGCTTCATCATCGTGCTCTTCACCGCGTCCACCACCATGACGGCGGCCTCCTGAGAAACGGGACGGAGGCGGTAAGAAAGCTCCATCAGCTCGGGAAGCAAAGCGGCGGGCTCGCCGCGCTCGGCTGCCCGTTTGCGGCGATGCGCCAAAGCCACCTTCCCTGCCCCGGCAGCGGCAATCATGATGAGTGAGTTCGCGCTATAGGATGCCCAGGTCGTCCAGAGGCCCAAAGCCGCGGGGCTCATCGCAAAAATTCCAATCCCGCTGATGACCGACTGGATTCCCCACAGGCCAAGCGACTTGCGAAAGCTCGCCATGATCATCGGCGCCGCAACCGAAAGCAGCATCGCGGCCAGCGAAATGCTGATGAGAATTGCCATGGATGAGCCCGGCACGCTGGTCACGTCCCCTGTCATCAGGCCCCCACTAGGGTCAAGCGCTCTTGTCGTGAAGATCGAAATGAAGTTGACGAGCGCCAGGATGGAGCCGAAAACAAGCAAGCCTCGGCGCCGGAGAAACGGCGTGCGCCCGACAGAGCCAGGCTTTTGGCTGGCCGACTTCAGAACCGCCTCAATCTCAGCCACCCGCTGAATCATCTGGGCACGGCTCATGCGGGAGATGCGGCTCCGCTCACGCAGCATCACCCAGGCGCGCCTCGTCCAGGCGACAAAGGCAACGATGCCGCCCCACAGGAGCGCCATCATCAGCAAAGAGAGGACAAAGACGATCTGGCTGATCTCGACGCCTTCACGATCACTTCGCGGCAGGATTCCCCACCAGGCCATGCTGAGAAAAGATGCGCTGAAGGCCAGCAATGGGCGGCTTGAGAGCCACGCGCCCCAGAGCTGAAGGCCGAAGCCAACAAGAATCAAGACACCCCCGGCGCGTCCAATCTGCACGACATCCCACGCGCTGATGCCGACCAGGACGGACGACAAAACTGCCCCAAAGATCAATATGAATGCGCCATTGCGGCCAATCCACTGAGCCGCTCGGGCAAGGGCTCTTTGGATAGCGGACCAATCAATGACCGCGCGGCTGCCCGACTTGCGCTCCCTTTCCAGCCGCCGGGCGACGGATTCAAGGACGCGCTGATCCTCTTCTGAAAGCTGGATGGAGTGGCCGCCGAGGCTCCATTCAGCCCCAACTTCAATGGGCAGGCGGGGATCGTTGCTCATGAGCTGCAGAGTCCGGGGCAGGGTGTGCCTGCCCCAGACGTTCTACCTTACGCGTCAGAGCCAGACTCGTTGGAGTCGGCCAGGTCCACGAGGGTCCGGCCTTCCAGCGAAGGGTCCTGAAGGGTTTCGGGCTTGTTGGCCAGCTCTTCCGCCGCCGCCATGTCTTCGATGGTGACTTCGCGGGCAGAGCCGACTTCCTCGGCCGAATCCTCGTCCACGATGGACGAGAGCGACTGCTGCGCCCAGCTCGGCTGGGTGCGGTCCACATCGATAGCCAGCTCGCGGTTCGACTTGACGCCGGTGCCCGCAGGAATGAGCCGTCCAATGATGACGTTCTCCTTGAGGCCGACGAGGTTGTCGGACTTGCCGCGGACGGCCGCTTCGGTGAGGACGCGGGTCGTCTTTTGGAACGAGGCTGCCGAAAGGAAGCTCTCGGTGGCCAGCGAGGCCTCCGTGATGCCGAGCAGAATCCAGTTGGCCGTGGCCTCCTTGGGGTTGCGCTCCTTCTCTTCGTTCGTGGTTGGGTCGACGAACTTAATCTTTTGACCCTCCTCGATCTTGCGGCGCACCTTGTCGTTTTCGCGGTTGAAGCGGAAGCGGTCGGCCACCTGTCCCGGCAGGAAGCTGGTGTCGCCCGGCTCCTTGATCTGCCGCTTGCGCAGCATCTGCCGAACGATGACTTCCAGGTGCTTGTCGTTGATGTCGACGCCCTGGTCCTTATACACGCTCTGCAGGTTCTGCACGAAGTACTCGTGCACCGCCTTGGCGCCGGCGAGGTCGAGGACCTCGTGCGGATCGAGCGGGCCTTCGGTGAGCGGGTCGCCCTTGATCACCTTCTGACCGCGCTCCACCGGCAGGTTGCCGAGCGGCGGAACGAGGATCGGATAGAACACGCGGACCTTCTCGACCTCATGCTTTCGCATGGTGTTGAGGGCCTGGGTGGTCATCTTTTGGCCGATCAGGCGCTCCAGCGGGGCCGGGAATCCGGTGCTAGTCTTCGTCTTCTTGGCCTCGTCTTGGGTGGGCCACAGCTCCTGGGTGTCGGCGATCCAAGCCTCCTTGAGCGGCTTTTCGACGCCGACGACCGACTCGACCACAACCCAGCGGCCAAAGCTGGAGCGCTGGATGTCGACAACGGTGCCGGTGACGGGGCAGATGATGGCTTTGCCTCGGGGCTGCTTTCGCGCTTCGAAGATCTCTTCGACGCGGACGATGCCCGAGGACTCACCGGTCCAGGTGTAGAAGAAGGTCTTGCGGCTTCGTTCCCACTGCTTGCGCGAATCTGTCTCCAGCTTCTCCTGGGTTTTGGCCAGGCTGGCGGCGGTTCGCTTGCGGCGAGAGACCTCGGCGGGAAGCTCCTCCATTCCATAGAGGCCCTTCACGACATCCTCCTGCGAGGCCAGCAGCCGCTTCGGATCGAAGTCGGCGCTCTGCTCGCGGGTGGCGGCCTGGAAGTCTTCCTGGAACTGGCGGATGAACTTGCCGGTCTTGTACTGGTTCGTTCGAGCGATGACCTTTGAGCCGGCCACACCACCGGTGTGGAACGTTCGCATGGTGAGCTGCGTGCCAGGCTCGCCGATGGACTGGGCGGCAATGATGCCGACGGCCACACCGGTTTCGACCACCTTCTTGCTGGAAAGGTCGATGCCATAGCACTTGGCGCACATGCCGAGCTCGGTTTCGCAGGTGATGGGGCTGCGCACCTTGGCGCCAAGGCGGTTGTGCTCGTCAAAGACGAACCCGGCCTGGCGATGCTTCTCGCGCAGGGCCTCCTTCTCAGCGTCGGTCGAGAGCCCTTCAAGCTCGATGTAGTAGGCCTCCTCCACCGCATCGAGCGCCTTGCACATCGATTCGATGATGATGGTGTCGTGCGGCATCAAGACCTCGCCGGTCTCGGGATGCCGAATCTCGCCCTGGCTGATGCGGCCTTCAGCGCGGTCGCCCATCGATTCGATGACCTTGCCTTCGCTGATGAGCCGGAAGGCGTTGATGCCCTCGTTCGTGCCGCAGTCGTTCTCACGAATGATCACGTCCTGCGCCACGTCCACCAGTCGGCGCGTGAGGTAGCCGGCGTCAGCCGTTCGCAGAGCGGTGTCGGCCAGACCCTTGCGGGCGCCGTGCGTGGTCACAAAGAACTCCAGCATCGAGAGCCCCTTCTGGAAGGAGTTCTTGACCGGCAGCTCATAAATAACCTCGTTGAACTGGTTGAACATCAGGCCGCGCATTCCGGAGAGCTGCGCGAGCTGCTTGATGCTGCCGCGGGCGCCGGAGACGGTGATGATCGACAGGGGGTTCATCTGGGCCATCGTTTCAGTGATGGCTCCACCGATCTTGTCGTAGGTGTCCGTCCAGAGCCGCACCAGCTTCTCCTGCATTTCGCGCGAAGAGCTCATGCCGCGGCGGAAGTTGTTGATGATGCGGTTGGCCGAGTCGTCGGCTTCATCCAGCATCTCTTCTCGCCGGCGGGGCGGGTTCATGTCGGTGAGGGCGATGGTGAGGCCATATTCGGCGACCCACTTGAAGCCCAGGTCCTTCATGTCGTCCAGCAGCTTGATAGTGGCTGCCTTGCCGGCCAGCCGGTGGCAGTCGACGATGATCTGCGGCAGAGTTTTCTTGCTGAGGATCTTGTCGAGGTGCTCGTCGCTCCAGCGCATCGGGTACGGCAGGATCTCGTTGTAGATCAGGCGTCCGGGCGTGGTGGTGACGACGAGGGTCTCGAACTCCTGCGGAAGCGCCTCAAGCTGAGGAGCCAACTCGCCGAATTCGTTCTCAACTTCGACCTGCTTGTACTCGACTCCGGTCTGGTTGTCTCGGAAGTCAATCTCGCTTTCGGGCCGGAAGACGGGGCGACGGATGCGCACCTTCACGGGCTGGTTCACCGTGATCGAATCGAGCTGGCCCGGGTTCTGAAGGGCAAAGATCGCCTCTTCGGGGCTGGCATAGACATGCGGCGCCGGATGCTTTTCCGGGTTCTCAGCGTGCAGGCGCTCCTGCTCGGCCAGGGCGTCGGCCTTGGCGTATTCGGTGAACGTCAGGCTGAACGCGCCCAGAACGATGTCCTGGATGGGCGTCATCACCGGGCGGCCGTCGGCAGGGCTGAAGAGGTTCTGCGTGCTGAGCATGAGCACGCGGGCTTCGGCCTGCGCCTGGATGCTGAGCGGAACGTGTACGGCCATCTGGTCGCCGTCGAAGTCAGCGTTGTAGGCGTGGCACACCAGCGGGTGAAGCTGAATGGCCTTGCCTTCCACCAGGATCGGCTCGAACGCCTGGATGCCCAAGCGGTGAAGCGTAGGGGCGCGGTTGAGCATCACCGGATGCTCCTTGATCACGTCCTCCAAGCCATCCCAGACGGCCGGGTTCTGCCGCTCGATGAGCCGCTTGGCAGTCTTGATGTTCTGGGTGATTTTGCGCTCGACCAAGGACTTCATGACGAAGGGCTTGAACAGCTCCAGCGCCATCTCCTTGGGCAAGCCGCATTGGTGCAGCTTGAGGTGCGGACCGACGACGATGACCGATCGGCCGGAGTAGTCGACGCGCTTTCCGAGCAGGTTCTTGCGGAACCGGCCTTCCTTGCCCTTGAGCATATCGCTGAGCGACTTGAGCGGGCGCTGGTTGCTGCCGACCACGGGCCGCGAGCGGCGGCCGTTGTCGATCAGGGCGTCCACCGACTCCTGCAGGAGCCGCTTCTCGTGGTTGATGATCGACTCGGGCGCCTGAATCTCAATGATGCGCTTCAGGCGGTTGTTGCGGTTGATGATGCGCCGATAGAGGTCGTTGAGGTCACTGGTGGCGAACCGGCCTCCATCGAGCTGGACCATCGGGCGCAGCTCAGGGCTGATGACCGGAACCACTTCCAGGATCATCCACTCAGGGCGGCTCTTGGAGCCAACCAGGGCTTCGCAGAGCTCAAGGCGGCGAATGGCGCGGGCGCGGCGGGCGGTGGTGGTGCTGACGATTTCTCGGCGCAGCTCGCGGACAAGCCGCTCCAGGTCCACGCGGCCCAAAAGCTCCTTGGCAGCGTCGGCGCCGACGGCGGCGCTCACCAAATGGTCAAGGTGCTTCTTCATGCGGCGGCCCACCGAATCGAGCAGCTTGCTGATGGCGCGCCACTTGTCCTCTTCGATGAGCATGTTCAGCTCGAGCTGGCCCAGCATGGCAACGGCCACATCCAGGTCCTGCACGCGCTCGTCAGCGTCGCGGAATTCGGCGCGGATGCGATCGTAGATCGCCTTCATGCGCTCCTTGACGTAGCCTTCGTCGAAGTACTCGTCGGGGTTCTCGGCCATCTCGGAGATCAGCCGCTGGATGCTCTCCTGCTCAAGCTGGCGCAGCGACTCTTGAATGTCGCGCTTCTCCTCTTCCACCAAACGGCGGATTTCGGGCATCAGCTCATTGATCTCGTCCATCTCCAGGTCGATGACAATGAAGCTGGCGAAATAGACCACCTTTTCCAGCTGTCGCGGGGAGATGTCGAGGATGAGGCTGAGCGGGCTGGGGACGCCCTTGAGGTACCAAATGTGGCAGACCGGGGCGGCAAGCTCCACGTGGCCCATGCGCTCGCGGCGCACCTTGGCCCGGGTCACTTCGACGCCGCAGCGCTCGCAGATGATGCCTTGGTACTTGATCTTCTTGTAGCGGCCGCAGTCGCACTCGTAGTCCTTGCTCGGACCGAAAATCTTCTGGCAGAAAAGGCCGTCCCGCTCGGGCTTAAACGTGCGGTAGTTGATGGTTTCCGGCTTTTTGACCTCACCGTGCGACCAACTCCGGATGTCTTCCGGGCTGGCCATGCCGATGCGAATCTTGTCGAAGAGGTTGTTGTCCGCCATGTTCCGTGTTTGGGTTTTGTAGAGTGCTGGGGCTGGGCGCGGTGGGGCAAGGGAGCCCTCCCGGTCCGCGCGGTTCCGGGAGGGGGCAGGGGATCAGAGAGATCAGCTAAAGAAGCCGACGCTCCGGGCCAGCCGGCCTTCGTCTCCGCTTGCCAGCTCTTCGAGGTTCTTCAGCGGAACTTCCTTGTTCGCCTTGTCCTCGATGGTCACGCGCAGGCAGAGCGAGCGAAGCTCGTTCACCAGGATCTTGAAGCTTTCGGGGATGCCGGGGTCGCTGATGGCCTCGCCCTTCACGATGCTTTCGTAAGCCTTCACGCGGCCGATCGTGTCGTCCGACTTGATCGTGAGCAGCTCTTGAAGCATATAGGCGGCGCCATAGGCTTCGAGGGCCCAGACTTCCATTTCGCCGAAGCGCTGGCCGCCGAACTGCGCCTTGCCTCCCAGCGGCTGCTGGGTGACCAGGGAGTACGGGCCAATCGAGCGGGCGTGGATCTTCTCGTCCGCAAGGTGCTCCAGCTTCAGCATGTAGATCACGCCGACCGTCATCTTGTTGGGCAGCTCTTCACCGGTGAGGCCGTCCCGCAGATAGGACTTGGCCGAAACCGGGTCGAGGCCCGCGCGGCGGAACACGTTGTGCTCGATGCGCTCCATGATGCCGGCATAGATTTCGTCCGACGCCTTGTAGGGCTGAGCGGCCTGCTCCGGCTCGGCTTCGGGCTGGAAGTTCTCGGCGGTCACCTGCATCAGCTCCTCGGTGGAGAGGGTGCTGGGGGCGGCGGTCACGCGGCTCACGCGCTCCAGCTCGTCCTGACCGAGGGTGCGGAGCTTGGACTCCAAAACCTCCATCATTTCGGCCAGTGTGTGGCGGCGGTTGAACTTGATGCGAAGGTGCAGCTCATCGTTCACGTAGTTCGTGAGCATGCGGCGACGCATCGACTCGGCGGCGCGGGCCACTTCGCTGATGATCTCATCGCCCGTGGCTCCCTGGAAGGCGGGGCACTCATAGCGAACGCCCAGCTCCTTGCCGGCAAAGCCGAGGTGGGTTTCCATGATCTGGCCGATGTTCATTCGGCTCGGAACGCCCAGGGGGTTCAGGATGATGTCGACCGGAGTGCCGTCCATGAGCATGGGCATGTCCTCCACCGGCATGATGCGGCTGATGACGCCCTTGTTGCCGTGGCGGCCAGCCATCTTGTCTCCCACCATGATCTTGCGCTTTTGGGCGGTGTAGACCTGCACCTGCATGTTGGTGCCGGCCGGCAGATCGTCTCCCGCCACCTGGAGCAGGGGCTCCTCGGTGCGGTCGCAGATCAGGTTGTCACGCTTCTTGCTCTCGTTGTAGGTGTAGTTGATGCTCGGAGAGAGGTACTTGAACCGGCTGAAGACCTTGACGTCGATGACGGTTCCCTTTTCGCCGTGCGGCAGCCGGAGGCTGACGTCGCGGGTCTCTTCGGCCTTGCGGCCAAAGATGGCGATGATGAGGCGCTCTTCGGCGGTCATCTCGGTCTGGCCCTTGGGGGCGACCTTTCCGACCAGGATGTCCTCGGGCCGAATTTCGGCGCCCACGCGAATCACGCCGTTCTCGTCGAGGTCCTTCAGGGCCTCTTCGCCAACGTTCGGGATGTCGCGGGTGATTTCTTCCGGCCCCAGCTTGGTGTCCACCGCTTCGCACTCATGGCGCTCGACGTGGATAGAGCTGTAGACGTCGTCGCGCACCAGGCGCTCGCTGAGGATGATGGCGTCCTCATAGTTGTAGCCGCGCCAGGGCATAAACGCCACGAGGACGTTCTGGCCCAGAGCCAGGCGGCCGCCATCAACGTTGGCGCCGTCGGCCAGCGGCTCTTCGGAAAGAACGTGCTGTCCGGGGCGGACGATGGGGGTGTGGGTGAAACAGGTGCTCTTGTTGCTCTGCATCATGTGCATGAGCTTGTACTCATCCACCGTGCCATCGTCGTCGGCCTGCACCTTGATTTGGTGCGGGGTGACGTGGATGACGGTGCCGGGGCGGCGGGCAATGACTGAGGCGCCCGAGTCGATCGCGGCGCGGCGCTCATAGCCCGTGCCGACAACCGGAGCGTCGCTCCTAAGGCAGGGGACCGCCTGGCGCTGCATGTTCGCGCCCATCAGAGCGCGGTTCGCGTCGTCGTTCTCAAGGAACGGAATCAGCGAAGTGGCGACCGAAAGAATCTGCACGGGCGAGATGTCCAGAAGGTCCACCTCTTCGCGCTTCACGCTGGGGTAGCTCGCTCCGCCGAGTCGCTGGTAGCCGCCGGGGCATCGCACAGTCACCATTTCTTCGCTGATGAGGCCGTCCGGATCAATCTTGATGTCGGCCGGAGCGATGCGCATGGTGAAGTCCTCCTGCGCCGTGTAGTCCACGATCTCGCCCGTCACGCGGCCATCGACCACGCGCAGGTACGGAGTGCTGATGAATCCAAATTCGTCGATGCGGCCGAAGGTGGTGAGCTGGCTGATGAGTCCGATGTTCGGGCCTTCCGGCGTTTCAATCGGGCAGATGCGGCCGTAGTGGCTTCGGTGGACGTCGCGGACCTCCAGCTTGGCGCTGGTTCGCTGCAGGCCTCCCGGGCCCAGCGAGCTGAGGCGGCGCTTGTTCGTCAGCTCGCTCAGCGGGTTGGTCTGGTCCATGAAGGTGCTGAGCTGGTTGCTGCTGAAGAAGCTCTTGATGCTGGCGCTCACCGGCTTCACGCTGAGCACGATGCTCGGCATGAGGTTGTCGGGGTCGGCGCTGGTCATGCGCTCACGGGCCACCTTCTCCATGCGGACAAAGCCGAGGCGGAGCTGGCTCTGAAGAAGCTCGCCCACGCTGCGGACGCGCTTGTTTCGCAGGTCGTCGATGTCGTCGTGGTCGGCTTCCTTATTGATATAAGGGAGCATGCCCAACACCGTCTTGCCCAGGTCGTCGCTGGTGAGGTGGCGGAAGTCGAGCGGCGCGTCGATGCCCAGGCGCTGGTTGATGAACCGGCGGCCCACCTTGCCCAGGTCATAGCGGCGCATGTCGAAGAAGAGGTTGAACACCAGGTCGTGCGCGGCCTCCTCGTTGGCGGCCTCGCCCGGCCGCATGCGGCGATAGATGTCGAGAATCGCTTCGCGGGTCGTGCTGGTCTTGTCCGCCGCAATCGTGGTCTCGATGTATTCGGGGATGGTGAGGCAGCGGAAAGGCTCCACGCCGCCTTCGGCAATCTTCTTGGCGGCCGCTTCGCTGATGCGCTCTCGGGCCTTCACGGCGACCTTGCCGCCGACCATGACGTCTTCGATGGGGCGCAGGCCAACCATCGACTCCTGGTCCTCGGGGTTCGAATCAACCTCGGTGCCGAAGAACCAGAGCATGTCGTCGTTGCTGCCGAGCGGGCTGTCGATGAGCGTCTCCATCTGCTTCTGCTCATCGGTGAGGCCGGCCAAAATGGCGTCGCTCAAAATCACGCCCTTTTCAAGGATGACTTCGCCCGTGTCCTGATCCACCAGAGGCTCGGCGATCTTGCCGTGGTAGGCGGAGCCGACGGCCTTGGTCACGCGAACGCGGCCGCGGTCATAGCCGTGGAGAGCCTTGATCAGCTGGGTGATCGGAAGCTTCTTGGTCTGGCTGAGCTGGGTCGAGACCACGCCGTTGCCATCGTTCTCGACTTCCAGCCAGGGGCCTTCCATCGGAATGATGCGGGCCCGGATGACCATCTGCATCGACGTATCAACGTCGTCTTCAAAATAGACGCCCGGCGAGCGGGAAAGCTGGGAAACAATGACGCGCTCTCGGCCATTGATAATGAAGGTGCCCTTCTCGGTCATCAGCGGCAGGTCGCCGAGATAGACCTCGGATTCGATGACCTCGCGCTCCTTGCCGCCCACACGGACGATGGCCTTGATCGGAGCCTCATAGGTCTGATCGCGGTTTCGGCACTCCTGGATGTCCAGCTTGGGCTCGCCCATCTTGAAGCCGACAAACTCAATAAAGTTCGTGCGGGTGAAGTCCCAAATTGGCGAGAACGTGGTCAACAGCTCCTGAAGGCCTTCCTCAAGGAAGTACTTGTAGCTGTTGAGCTGAAGCTCGATCAAAAGGGGGACTTCGATGTGGCGACCGATGCGCTTGGCTGCAGGCTGGACGACTCTCATCTACTCTCCGGGGACTCCCCAATATACCGGCGAATCGCTTTGGAGTAAACGACAAAGGGCCCCTCACCCCAGAAATCGTCGATTTCTGAAGCGCGGGGCCCGATGAACTGAGTTGATTATAGCCTAATTTCTTCGGTCCTGGTCGATTCCGGGCCCTGGAGAGGGGAAAGGGGTTCAAATCCAGTTGCCCTTTTTGGGAGAACGGGCGATTCCCCCTTTTGGCGGACCTCGTCGCGGAGGGCTTCAAGGGCCTGCTCGATCCGGGCCAGCTCTTCCGGTCCGAGTGACTTTGCTCTCCGGAGCCGGAAATCCAAAATCATGCGCAGGATGATCACGCTCGACACGGCCACGATGAGCACCACGGCGACGATCATCCAGGCAAGGGCGGCAGACATGATTTACGGGACGGCAGACCGTCTGGCCAAGGTTCAGTGCCGGGACTGCGGCTGAACCGCCGCGCGGGCTTCGACGGGAACGGGCGGCGGCGTGCGCTCCA
>JBGSIR010000104.1:0-1947 GCA_041742415.1 Fimbriimonadaceae bacterium
GCAGCGGCCCAGTCGGACCAATCAGGCGGCCACGGCGCGGCGGCCAGGAGCAGCGGGGCCATGAGGCCGATGCTCAACAGGCGCATGCCCCACACGAAGACTGGGGACTTCACCATGCGGTCGAAAAGCCGCGGCGCCGGAGATTTTTCGCGCATAACGAATGAGAAAGGCCGCTGAAACAGCGGCCGGATTCTTGAGTTTCGATAGAGCTCAGCTTCGGCTGCTACTTCGGCGTCGGCTTTGGCGGCGGCGCTTCACGCTGGGCTTTTCGTAGTGCGCGTGCTCCTTGAGCTCGCGAAGAAGCCCGCTCTGCTGGAGCTTCTGGTTGAAGCGCTTCAGGGCGCTGTCAATTGTTTCGTTGGCATTGACGGATACTTGAACCAAGGCGCTTTCCTCGAACTTTCATTCTAGCACAGTCTCAGCTTTCCGAGGGACCCAGCCACACGAAGTTCGCCGCCGACCGGGCAACGGTCCTGGGCTCCGCGCCCGTGACGGCCAGGGAGTGGATGCTCGACCAGCCCTTGCGCTTGAGCCGATAGTTGATGCCGAGGTCGTGCATGGTGTGGCCCGATCCGGCGATGATGACCATCACTCGCTTGAGGTTCGGGTTCGCCAGAGCCCATTCGTGGGCGGTCTGGGCCATGCCTTCGTCCCAGCTCACCATGGCGGCATACATATTTCGTCCCTGTTCGCCCTCAAGCGGGTGTCCGCCGATCATGGCGGTGAAGAGCTTGAGGTGGCTTTCGTTGGAGGTGTCGATGTCGGAGGCCCAGCGGGCCTCTTCCGGCGTCAGGGCGCTCGGCCCGGTTCGGCCCACCCGCCGCACCCAGTCGCGCGGAAGGTTGAGAGCCACCAGCGGCAGGCCGTGAGCGCGCGAGGAGTTGAAGATCGGGGCATAAAGTGAGTAATCGAAGCCCCACTGAGTCTTCCAGTTGCTCTTTTCGATGAACTCCTCTTGGCTCCATTCGCCCAGCGGCCAGCCTCCCAGCGAGCCCTGGTTGTCGCGGGTGAACATCTCCATGCCGATGGTCACCTCGCGGCCGGCGGCAGTCAGCGCTTCGATCACTTCGGCCTGGCGGCGGTGGTGGCTCAGCTGGTCGTGGCTCTCGCCCACCAGCACAAACTTGTGGCCCTCGGCGGCGGCGGCGATGGCCTGCGGGCTGGCCGCTTCGCCATTGGAGGTGCGGCTCCATCCCATCGGAGCCTCGTAGAGCCCCTGCCCGGTGAAATCCATGGCATAGGGGTCAGTCGCCTGGGCCGCTAAAATGAGCGCGAACATGGCCTATTCTTCGTCACGGAGCGCTCTCGCGTCAACCATGGCCCTGGCCTTGGTGTGTTTTGCCGCCGGATGCGCGCCCAATTCGGCCCCTCCCAGCGAGGAGGAGCAGGCCGAGGCTGCGCTGATGGACCAGCTGCGGGCGGGCAAAGTGCAGGCCGAGGGGCTCAGCGCCGCCATTCAGGAATCGCAGGCCGCTGCCGCCGAAGCGTTTGCCGATGTTCCGGGCCAAGAGGAGGCCGCGCTGGAGGTGGCCGACCGTCTGGCCGCCGCTCTCGAATCCATCCAGCCATTCGCCCAAATCGTGCTGGATGGCGACGAGATCCGCGCCGATTTTGCCCAGCAGGACGACTTGCGAAAGGAGATGATCACCGCCGCCGACGACGCTCAGCGCGACCTGCTTTCGGCGAGCCAGGTCTGCCTGGATGTGAGCGAGGGCGCCGAGCCGCTCGCCGCGATTTCGGACCAGATCGACCTCGCCGCCAGCGACGCCCAGGCCCTCGTGGAGTCTTTGGGCGGGCAGATCACTTTAGAGGAGGAGAGCGCTGGCTGATCGGGCGGTGGTCCTGCTGAGCGGCGGGCTGGATTCGGCCACCGTTCTCGCCATGGCGCATAGCCGGGGACTTGAATGCCTGGCGCTGACGGTGGACTATGGCCAGCGGCATCGCCAT
>JBGSIR010000105.1:0-1650 GCA_041742415.1 Fimbriimonadaceae bacterium
CTGGACGAAGCCACCAGCGCAGTGGACAACGAGACCGAAGCCGCGATCCAGCGCTCCCTGGCCCGAGTGACTTTGGGGCGAACCAGCCTCGTCATCGCCCACCGCCTCTCCACGGTCCGCGACGCCCACAAGATCTGGGTGCTGGAAGACGGCCTCGTGGCCGAGTCCGGCACGCACGACGAGCTGGTGGCGAACGGCGGTCTCTACGCGGCGCTTTGGCGGGTGCAGACGGGCGAAGCGGCGGCGGTGTAGAGCCTGCTGCTGCGGTTTGCCAAGGCGCGTATTCACCGGCAGGTGAAAGGGAAAGAGCTGAGAGAATGGCTGGGGTTTACCGTGGCCGACGTGCTTTGCTATCTGGCGCTTGGCGCCGTCGTGGCCCTGTATTGGCTGAGGCGGGAGGATGTCGAGATTCCTCTTATTTCGGCGATGTGCCTCTGCATGGTCGTCGCCTGCGTGAAGGGCATGAAGACCGACCCTGAACTCTCCAAGTTCATGAATTGGTTGAAGGTGTGGAGCTATCCCATCAACTTCGCTGCGCTGCTGATCATGGTCATGATCTACTTCGCCTTCTTCTCGCCGCGTGCCCTGCTTTGAGCCGCGCGGCGCGGGCGAAGGCGGTAAAATGGGAGCTTGGACAAGATCGCTCGCGTCCTCTCTCCAGAAGAGGCGGAAGCCGAAGACGTCGCCTATTGGAAGAGTCTGACGATCCAGGAAAGGTTCGACCATATGCTGAGGCTGATCTATGAAACAACTCCCCCCGATCAGCGACGAATTGAGAGAACTTCTCAGCTTATTGTCTTCCCAGAAGATTGACTTTATTATCGCTGGGGCGCACGCAATGGCTGCCTATGCAAGGCCGCGGTACACGGAGGATCTTGACCTCTTCGTGCGCAGGGATCGCGAAAACATCGAGCGGCTGGCCTCAGCGCTGGAGGAGTTTGGCACACCCATGGAGCCTGGCGGCGTTGACGGAATGATTGAGAAAAGCCGAGCTATGATTCGCATCGGTTCACCGCCATCTCAGCTCGACATACTGAATTTTCTCACAGGCCTCACATTTGAAGAAGCTGCAAAAAATGCTGTCCCCATAATGCTTTCTGATTTGCCAGTGAAAGTGCTTGCGCTAGAGGATCTGAAGAAAACAAAGCTCTCGGCGGGTCGGCCAAAGGATCTGGAAGACCTCAGGCGCCTGAATGACGGCGACTGAGGTCCTTTAGCATTTAGGGCTGACTCTTCATCGCCTGCGGAACCCGGATGTCCTCCACAATCGCCTGGATCTCGTCCGGCGGGGGTGAAGTCATGCGGGAGACCACGAGGGCGATGACGAAGTTCATGATCATGCCGACCGTGCCGATGCCCTCCGGTGAGATGCCGAAGAGCCAGTTCTCTGCGTTGTTTGTGGCCGGCGAGATGCCCTTGAACCAGGCGATGTAGCCCAGCGTGAAGAGGAAGCCGACCGCCAGGCCCGCCATGGCGCCGGCGCGGTTCATGCGCTTGTCGAAGATGCCCAGCACGATGGCGGGGAAGAACGATGAGGCCGCCAGCCCGAAAGCCAGCGCCACCACCTGGGCCACGAAGCCCGGCGGGTTCCAGCCCAGATAGCCGGCGAAGATGACCGCGCCCACCGAGGCCAGCCGCGCCGCGCGCAGC
>JBGSIR010000106.1:0-2901 GCA_041742415.1 Fimbriimonadaceae bacterium
ACCCAGTTTTCGGCGGTGTTGACGCGGGCAAAGTGGGGGGCGCGGCCAAAGCGGACTTCGCTGGTTGGCCAGACGTCGGCGGGAGGCTCCTCGCCAAATTCGGCCCGATAGGAGTCCAGCGTCCGCTCGTACCAGTTCTCAAACTTGGCGTTCTCGCTGGCGCCGCCCTTGGTCGGGCCGTGGTGCAGGGGCCGCTGCAGGATTTCGCCGCAGAACTCATCCCGATAGTCGCGGGTGTAGACCATGTGCAGGTGCCAGGCCTGGTCCACCTCGTCGCTGGGGGTCACCGGGTGCCCGGCGGCGAGGGCCAGATAAGCGAACCGCTTGTATTCCTCCAGGACTCGCCGGGCAAAGGCGCGGCTCCATTGGTTTTCGCGCGCCAGCCGGGCGGAAAAGGGAAGCGCGGCGCCCGCCTCGTCGAGGGAACAGGATTCGATGCGGCCCCAAAGCTCCGGCTGGCTTGGCATGGCTTCTATTTTGCCTGCCGAGGCCGGCGACTCAGCTGCTTTTTTTTCTTGGGCTTTTCACCAGCAGAAAGACGCAGCCAGCCGCCAGGGCCAGCCCGAGCACCGCCGGGGCCAAGAGTTCGCCGACTCTTTGGCCGGCTTCGAAGGAGGATGCAAGGGCGTGAAAATGCGCCATGCTGCCCTCCGACGCCGCTTGGCTTGCCTCTGTTCCCTCCGGTGGTGCAAACTGGCGTCAATGCTCGGTCCGCAGGCTCTCCGCGAAAGCTATCTCTTCCAGGGGCTCGATGACGCCCAGATTTCCTCGGTCATGTCTCAGGCCAATGTGAAGTCCTTCGACGGCGGGGTGGTCATTGCCCGTCAGTTCGAAAAAGGCAATGACATCTTCGTCGTTGCTTCGGGCACGGTGGTCATCAAGGGCTTCAACGACGAGATTTTGGCGGAGCTGGGCGAGGGCAGCATCATCGGCGAGGTCGCCCTGGTCGATGAGAGCCCGCGCTCGGCAAACGTGGTGGCCAAGGGCTCGGTGCAGATGCTGGTCATCAATGGCGCCCAGCTCAAGGGCATCATGTCGGCCGACGACGGCATGCGCGCGGCCATCTACGAGCGGCTGAGCCGCGTCCTTGCCGGCCGCCTTCGCGCCGCAAATATGTAATGAGCCTGAAGCCGCTCCCCAGCGGCTATGCCGGGCGCGTCTATTGGGGCGTGCTCGGCAAGGTGATCGGCGTCTATCTGGGCCGCCCATTCGAGCAGTGGAGCCACGAGCGCATCGAGCGGGAGCTCGGTGAGGTCTGGTGGTTCCAGCACGAAAAGCTGGGCGTGCCCTTGATTGTCGCCGATGACGATATTACGGGGACTTTCACCTTTATCCGCGCTCTGGAGGAGCACGGATTTTCCTATGACATCACGCCCGAGCAGATCGGGCAGACCTGGCTGAACAACCTTGTCGAGGGCAAGTCGGTGCTTTGGTGGGGCGGGCGGGGCAGATCTGCCGAGCACACCGCCTACCTGAACCTGAAAGAGGGGATTCCGGCGCCCGAGTCCGGCTCCATCGCCCGTAATGGGCCGATCATGCCTCAGCAGATCGGGGGGCAGATCTTCATCGACGGCTGGGGGATGCTCTGCCCTGGTCAACCCGTTGAGGCGGCCGATTTGGCGAGGCGGGCCGCTTCTGTCAGTCATGACGGAGAGGGAATTTATGGCGGCATGGCGGTGGCGGCCATGGTGGCCTCAGCGTTTGGCCGCAAGTCTATCGATGAGCTGCTGGATGTCGCGGTCTCGGTGATTCCTGCCGATTGCCTGGTGGCCGAAGTTCACCGTGACGTGAGGGCCTGGGCTGCGGAGGACCAGGATTGGCGGGCGACCCTTCGGCGGATTCAGGCGAAGTGGGGCTACGACCAGTGGCCGGGCGGCTGCCACATGCTCCCAAACCACGCGATCATCGTTCTGGCGCTGGTCTATGGGGAGGCCGATTTCAACCGCTCGCTGATGATCGCCTGCACGGCGGGATACGACACCGACTGCAACGCGGGGAATGTGGGGGCGATCCTGGGCATTCATCAACCTTGGGGCATCCATGACACCCCCATGCGCGCTGAAGTCGCCGATCGCCTGCTCCTGCCGACCGCCGACCCGGCGGGCCTTGTTTCGGATGTGCCGACGATGACTTTGCGGGTCGCTAATGCAACCCGCCAGTTGAGGGGGCGGCCCGCGGAATACGCGCCGAAGCTCGGCGCAGTCTACGGGCCAGCGTTTGGGGCCGCGGAGGGCCCGGATTTTTCTGTTTGGGGATGGACTCCCAGCCAAGCTTACGACAGTCGGGACTGGTCGACATCTTTGCCAAGGGCGCTCGTGTTTGATGGCGACTCCTTGCCCATGGGCCGCACGGCAAGCTGGTCGGTGGACCTCTGGACGCCGGCTGCCGGGGGAAGTTATGCCGCTGCAGGCAGTCCAAGGCTATCCCCGGGTCAGGTGATTAAGGCCAGCATCAACAATGAGCTGCAGGACGCTACCGGCTTGCTTTGGCTGGACTTCATTCGGCCAGACGGCACAATCGGGCGGCTGAAGTATGAGCTGACCCAAGCTGAGGAGAAGAGCAGCTTGGAGTGGCTCCCGGACCTTCAAGCTGATTCTGCGCCGCTCGCTCTGGGCTTGGAGATCCTGCCAAAGCCTTCGAGAATGAGTCACGGATTCGTTCGCATCATATCAATCGACTGGTCCGGCGAGCCGACTCTCGACCTTCCGGCCGGACCTGCCCCCGAAATGCGGCAGCAGTGGGTGGACGCCACCGACCAAGAGGCGGAGTGGTGGGGCGACGCCATCGCCTGTGTCCAAAACCGGGGGCGGGGGATGCTGCTGCACGGTCAGCAGGCGTGGCGCGACATCCGCCTCTCGGCCGAGGTCTCCTGCGACCATGGCCGCGCCTTCGGGCTGGCGA
>JBGSIR010000107.1:0-2145 GCA_041742415.1 Fimbriimonadaceae bacterium
CTTCTGGAAGCTCGAGACTTCCGGCGAGGCCGAGGCGCTGCCCTGCTTGAGCAGGAGGTTGAAGATGTGCTGAGGATCAGCGCTCAAAATTGCGCGAGAGATTCGCTCCGTGAGCGGCTGTGCATCGGGAACTTCAAGACCCGTTCCAGAGCCCGGATCGATGAAGGTCGGCGCCGGCTTGGGAACGATCACAAAGATGCCTCCCTCCACTCGGTAGGTGCCATTGACCTGGTTGAGCAGGTTGCGCAGGGCCGTCTCGAACGGAACGTTCGTCAGGTTCGCCGTGACAATGCCCTGGACACCGGGATCAACCGAATAGCTGGCTCCGACATTCCTGAAGAGAATCTTCAGGGCGTCGCGCACATCTGCCCGATCGAGGTTGACAGAAGGAATGATCTTGTTCGACACGTCGTCGTTCTGGGCCTGCGCCGCGACGGGAAGAACCGTCAGGACCGCAGCCAGAGCAAGAATCGCGAACGTCTGCTTTGCTTTCATGAGCTCAGTTGATCCTCCGAAGAGGGCTTGTAGGGCTTATACCCGATGTCTTGCGGTGAAAGGCGAGTCATTTATCCTCGCCTCCTCCGCTGGGGTCGAAATCGCCGCTGTCGCCAGGGCGTCCTCCGGGTCCAAATCCGCCTCCGGCGGGCGGCTGACCACCCTGGGCAGGAAGACCGCTGCCACTGAGAGGTCCGCCCAGCGGGACAGAGACTTCCCGAGGGAGCACATTGCCTTCTCGTCGAAGAACCACGCGCTCTTCGTCAATGGAGAAAACGGTCCACGGCGTTCCAGGAACTCGCATTCCCGGACGGAGATCGTAAGTGGCGGCCCCCGTATCCAGCAGCGCCGAAACGGTGTCACCAATCAGGATGCCGCTGACACGCCAGAGCGGCGCCGGTTCGCGGCGAACCTCTTCACCAATGGGAAGCTCATCCGGCTCCTCGAAGGCAATGGTCCATCCGCCAGCGTCACTAATGATGCGCTCTGCGACCTGCTCACGATTGAAGTTGGACTCGCGAGTCAAGAGAGCAAAGGGGTTAAGCCGTGTGGCGAAGCCCATCGTGTTGGCGACCGTGATCAGATCCGGCGCACCCCCAGGCCGTGCAACTTCGATGCCTGCTTCGGCGCTGAGCACCAAATCCGTGACTGGAGCAGCCGTGCCAGCAGTCGCTGGCGGGATTGATGAAGCCTTGTTTCCGGTTTGACAACCGACCATGATCATGGCAAGTGCGGAAAGTCCAAGTGTCAGTTTCAAGTTCATCGCTCTTCAGCTCCCTGCTCACCAGTATCAGGCGGGCCGGCCGTATCGGAGGGCCTTCCGCCGCCCGCAAAGGGCGCTCCAGCACCTGCGCCAGCCGCGGCCGGAGCTGCGGATGCCAGAACTGGGGGAAGCTCTTGACCGCGCACATAAGCCACGATGGTGAGGGCGTAAGTCGCGGTGAGGCGCGGCGAGGTGCCGCTAATCACAGGATTGTCAGCCACCGCCATATAGCCCTGGACGTTTGCCCATGAGCGGATGTTTCGGCTGATCTGGTCATAGTTGCCTCGGATCGTCACCGTGCCCAAGTTGAAGACGCAAACCGGGAAGGTGGCAGCGGGATAGTTGAAGTAGCTGGCCAGGATGGAATTCGAGTCCGTCGTCGGATCAGGAATGCGTGGGCCCTGCACCACGGTCACGCCGCCCGCCTTGAGCTGCTGGTTGACCTTGCGCTGCATGGCATCCCGGAACTTCGGACTGTCCACAGTGAGCTGGTAGGGATTCACTCCCAAACTGATGCCTCCCTTGGAGAGCTCTGCCGGAGGAGTTTTTTGAGCAACAACGGCCTGCCATTGATCGCTCAGCTCCATGACCTTGGCGCGAGCATCGTCGACGCGGGCCTGGGCTTGAGACTCCTTGGCGATTTCAGCGTCAAGAAGAGCTTCGTATTCCTGGGCGTAGCCAGCTTCGGTCGTGTTGGGCGCCCAGTGGAAGAAGTAGGCAAATCCCACCGCAATCAGAGCAACACAAACACCGATCGTGAGAATCGCGGGTCCTGAAATTTTCATGTTGATTCTCCTGCCGAGTTACCGGCCCTGGACTCCCGGAGGAATTCCTGCGCCGGGGGGCGGGCCGAAGCCGCCCGAGGGCGCGCCGCCAAAGCCTGCACC
>JBGSIR010000108.1:0-2875 GCA_041742415.1 Fimbriimonadaceae bacterium
GGGGCGCCCCGATGGAATCCGCCGCCCGCGCCGCCCGGCGGCTCATCGAGGCCTTCCCCGACACCGCGCTCGTCGTGCCGATGCACCTGAACCCGGCGGTGCGCGAGACCCTGCGGGGAATTCTGGGCGGGCACGAGCGCATCCACCTGGTGGAGCCGCCCGAGTATCCGAGATTCGTGAAGCTCATGCAGCGGGCCACGCTCATTCTCAGCGACTCCGGCGGAGTGCAGGAGGAGGCCCCCGCCTTTGGCATCCCGGTTCTGGTCATGCGCCTCACCACGGAGCGGCCGGAAGGCGTGGACGCCGGCTGCGCCGAGCTGGTGGGCACCGACGAAGACCACATCGTGGCCCGCGCCACGGATCTGCTCTCAAACCCCGAGAGCTACAAAGCCATGGCCCGCGCCGCCAGCCCCTACGGCGACGGCCAAGCCGCCCGGCGCATTGCGGATCTCTGCTTGGCCGGCTTGTCAAAGGTAACCACTTTTTGACCGAGTCGAGAAGAGATGGCGCGGCTGCTCGGGTGCTTGCCCCGATCACCTGGGTTTGTTTTCGGCAAGCCAACACCTAATCCTCGACACCGGCCGGGTGGCCTGGGTATTCGTATCGAATACCCAGGTTTCTATCCTCTGCCTCTGTCTGCCTGACAGAAAGCGGACGGAGGCTATAGAGCTTAGCGGCCCCAGATTGAGTCTCACCAAGGCGACTGGGTGGCCCTCCTTGAAATCTAGGCTGACTGCGCTACAATGAAGCCTCGGACGCCAATTAGAGAGGGTATGTGGTGGTGGACTGGAGTGGGAAGTGATGAGATGGGAACCTGGGAATTTAAATCGGACGGAGCCCAGCGCCCGCCGACCAGCTCTCCCGCTCGATCCAATTACACAGCCCACCCCGCCGGTTTTCTTGGTGGACTAGTCGGCAGAGCGATCGGCACACGTACCGGCAGAGCAATTGGGGAAAGAGTTTGCCCTATTCTCTGCTCAGCGGATCCAAGATGAAGGGCCGCGCGCGGATTGCTCGGATTAGGATGAACAGTCCGACTGAGGCGCTTCGCGACATCGGCTTAGCGGCATTTGTCCTCGCTGTAGGCGCCTTGTTTCTTTACTACTGCGGCGAAGCTCGGTGTGCTCAAAGGGACGCTATGTACATCCGGCTAGTGCTTGCAGTCTTTGGAGTGCCGCTCTTTATTGGCATCCTGTATAGGTGCCCGATTGGCATCCTCTGTATAGGCTCCATTGTCATGAACGGTTTCTTGCCTCAAGACATGAGAGACTTTCCGGTGGTAAATTTTGCGAAACTTCTCGGACCGGCATCAGAGCCATATCCGAAACCAATTGTTCTGGGCGCTACCCTCAGCATATTCATATTGCTTGCTGTTGCAAGTGCCTGTTTCGAGACAAGCTGCAATCAAAGAAAATCCGAGGCATGATTAGATCCCAACGCTGGATATGCCGCAGCCGACGCACACACCTTCACCTATCGAAACTCGGCGGGGTGGACTGGGTATTCGCATCGAAGACCCAAGATTCTGTCCTATAGTCCTGTCTGCTTGGCTCGAAGCGAACGATGGCCATAGAGCTTCGCGGCCCCGGATTGAGCCTCATCAAGGCGACGAGCGGCCCTCTGTGAGACTAATGAATAACTGAGCTATACTGACTTGAAGGGCGTCACCCCAAGGCGACAAGGGCACGGACTGGGCAATAAGAGATGAGATCTTTGGCAATCGTATGAAGGGAGATAGGAGCGAATTAATGAAGAATGCCAAGGGCACGCCGTGGCTGACTGGCGCTTTGGTTTTGGTGATTTTGACTTTGCTGTTCATATCTTTTGTGGAGCAAAAGCCTGAAGTGATTGACGCGGCGAACCTCACTGGCTTGCCGGAGGAAGCGGCACTGGCAGAAGCTTCAGCAGGAAAGCCAGAGGGCCACGATCCCCTAACGATCAGCCCGAGTGAGTTGGAGCGCCATACGCCTCTCATCGAGAGCCGGTACCCGTTGCCAGAGGCCAAATGGAGCAAAGTGATTTATTACGGAAGGGGAGTCAACTCTGTTTACGTCTTCAATGAGGCAGGCCAAGTCGTCGCTGTGCGTGTGATCCCTCTTTGAGTTATTGAGCTGCCTTCTGCACCCTCAGCTCCACACCGGACCGTCTCTATCACCGCCTCGCTCAACCCAAGGGTAGCCAGCACAAAACAGGCTCCCGCGGAAAGTTCAAGCCATGTTGGCGTCGAGGATTTCGCAGAGGACGGGGATCAGGCAGGGCGGCTGACCATGGCGAGGTGTGAGGTGCTGATCGCAGGCATGCGCTTCGTTCGGAAGGACACTTAACTCATCGGGGAGCCAAGGGCTCTCATGCCACTCTCCACGGCCCAATCCTGAGCGAGCCGACAGCCACTGGACCGCTCGTCAGATGGAAGCCAACTGGGCGGCCCGAAACCTGCGGCCAGGTTCTCCAGTATCATCCCATCACAGTGAAGGTCGTTATTGTTGGGTGTGGCTACGTTGGCCTGACCACCGGCGCGATCCTGGCCTTTATTGGCCACGATGTCGAGTGCATCGACATCAATCCCGAGGTGGTGGAGCGCCTGAATCGGGGCATCTGCCCCATCCATGAGCCTCATCTGGAATGGATCATCGCCGCCGCCGGAAGCCGCCTGCGCTTCTCCACCGAAATCCCGGCGCTGGCGGACATTGACGTGGTTCTCATCGCCGTCGGCACGCCTGGCCAGAGCAGCGGAGCGGTGGATTTCCAATATGTGAGCGCCGCCGTGGAAGGCCTGGCCCGGCAGTGGCCCGAGGGGCCGGGGCCGGTGGTGGCCAACAAGTCCACCGTGCCGGTGGGTGCCGCCCGCCACGTGGAATCCATGCTCCGCCGCCTC
>JBGSIR010000109.1:0-1885 GCA_041742415.1 Fimbriimonadaceae bacterium
CCGGCGCCCCGGGCATCCCCGACGAGGCTTTCCAAGAGGCCGCCGCCAGGGGCGTGAGGATCGAAGACGCCGACCCCGCGCTGCTCATCGACAGCAGAAAAGCCGACTGGGACGGCATCCCGATCGACCTCGACCGCATCCTGATGGGCGCCCCCCACGATGCCGCCAATGCGGTGCTGGCGTGGCGCCTGGCGCGGGTCTTCACCGAAGCCAAGCCCGCCATGGCCGATGCCCTGCACACCCTGCCCGGCCTCGCTCACCGCCTGGAAAAGCTGGGCGAAAGGGGAGGGGTTTTGGTCATCAACAGCAGCATGACCACCAACCCCGACGCCCTGATTGCCGCCAGCAAAGCCGTTCCGCGACCGCAAAGAATTCTCATCGGCGGAAAGACGAAAAACCTCGATTTTGCGCCCGTGGCCGAATATCTGCGCCAAAGCGGCCAAAAAGCCGTTCTTTTCGGGCCCGATGCAGGCATAATGAATAGGACGCTGGGTGGAGGTTGGCCGGAGCATAGGACGCTCGAAGCCGCTTTCTTCGCCGCAGCCGCCGAAGCCAGGGAGGGTGAGGCCATTTTGCTGGCCCCCGGGTGCGCAAGCGCCGCCCCCTATTCCAGCTTCCGCGAGCGCGGAGAAGACTTCCGCCGGATGGCCAAGGATTGGCTCGATGAAGGCAGCACGGATTGCGAGAATTGATGGGTGGACGGTGGCCCTGGCTCTGGCCCTTTGGGCCATCGGCCTGGTCTTCCTGTCCTCAATCCACCTCCGAGGCGCGGCGGAGCTTGCCGTCAACCAAGGCCCGCTCCAGCTTCTGCAGAGCCTGACCAAGCTGCTGGGCGGCCACATTTTGGGCATCGGCCTGGGCGTTGCGGCCATGTTCGTGGCAGCGCTCACTCCGAGCTCGCTGCATCGCCGCCTGGCCTGGGTTGGGATTCTGGCCTCCATGGCGGGCATCGCGCTGGTCTTCACCTCTCTCGGCGTGGAGCAGGGCGGCGCGCGGCGAGCCATCAAATTGATTGGCCCCCAAATTCAGCCGGCCGAGTTTGCCAAAGCGGCCGCCATTGTCTTCATCGCCGCGATGCTGACCCACCACTTTTCTGGCCGCGAAGGAACCCGGCTCCGCCCCGACTCGCGGGCCGCGCTCATCACGATGATCGTGGTGGTGATGACCGCCTGCGGCATGGTGGCCATGCAGCCCGACCTCGACTACGCCTTGGTGATTGGCCCGGCGATGCTGGTGATGATGGCCGTCGCAGGCATGAGCCGCAGATGGACCGCCGCGATTCTGGGCGTCGTCCTGCTCTTCGGAGCCGTCGCCGTGATCAAAGAGCCGTTCCGCGCGCAGCGCCTGTGGGCGTTCACATCGGCCACAGTTTTGGGCCAGACTCCCAACCCCAACGATTCCGGCGTTTTGGAGCAGGCGCAGAAATCGGCCGACGCAATGGCCCAAGGCGGCCTCACCGGGGTCGGGCTTTGGAAGGGCGAAATGATGCGGCGCGTCGACAGCGTCGAAAACGACTTTATCAGCGCCGCGATTGGCGAAGAGACTGGCCTTGTGGGGCAGCTCTTGGTCACCAGCCTTTTGGCAGCCCTGGCCTTGCGCCTCCTCTGGCTGGCGCGACGTGCGCCGGCGTACGGGCGTCTCATCCTCACGGGAACAGCGACATGGATTGCACTGCAGAGCGGAATCAACCTGGCAATGGCCTCTGCGGCTTTGCCCACCGTCGGCATCCCGCTGCCGTTCCTTTCGTTGGGCGGATCATCGAACATGGCATTGGGGCTCATTTTGGGTCTCGCCTTTGCGGCGCGGGCCGATTCCTATCGCCCCTCGCCTCGCGCCGCCAAGCCGCTGGCCGCCCAGGCCTACCGGCCTGCTGCCAAGAAAAAGC
>JBGSIR010000110.1:0-11384 GCA_041742415.1 Fimbriimonadaceae bacterium
ATGGCCTGGGGCCAGCCGAGGCGGGCGGCGGTCATCTGGGCCGCCTGCCCGGAGTCGAAGTCGGTGGCCTGCTTGCCCATGAGGATGAGGTCCGGCGACTCGGCCTGAGCCAGCGCGGCCAGCTCTGCCGAGACTACTGAAGAATCCACTGCGTCGCTGCAGTCGATGCGAAGGGCGAGGTCGGCGCCCATGGCCAGGGCTTTTCGGAGCTGCTCTTCGCACTCGGGTCCGCCCATCGAAACGGCGGTGATGTGAATGGCAGGGTCGGCTTCCTTCATGCGCACCGCCTCCTCAAGCGCGATCTCCTCGAAAGGATTGATCTCGTGCTTGAGGCCGTTGGCGTCGATGCCAGAGCCGTCGGGGAGGGGCCGGACCACGGCGTAGGGGTCCGGCACGCGCTTGATGGGAACAAGGATCTTCATGATGTTATTAGTTGCGGAGCGGCTTGCCCGTCTCCAGCATGTGGGCGATGCGGCCCAAAGTCAGGCCTTCGTGGGCCAACGAAAAGAAGGCTTCGCGCTCCTTGCGAAGAGCCAGCTCAAAAGAGTCTGATTTGCCGAGGATGTTTCGAAGCTTTTCGCCGATGAGCAGGTCGTGGTCGGTCAGCTCGCCTTTGGCCTGGAGGGCTTTGAGGGCCTTTTCGGCAATGCCGGAAGCGGGGCCAGTCACCTCGGGCCAGGGGCGGCTGGTGGGCTCGACGGTCTTGGCAAGCTCCCTGGCATCCGCAATCAGGCGGTCGGGGTGCTCCACGATGAGATCATTCGGCCGGAGGAACCCGAAGGCCATGGCCTCCGAAGCATTTTCGCAGACCTTGCCTTCGGTGAGGGCGACGATCATATCGGCCACGCCGTGGGCATCGGGGCGGGCCCGGCTGCGCATCTGAGCCGTGCCGCCGCCGCCCGGGAGCAGGCCGACCTTTGCTTCAGGAAGCCCGATCTTGGCCTCAGCGTCTGCCGCGATGGCGGCGCATCCCAGGGCCAGCTCCAGCCCTCCGCCCAGGCTCCAGCCATGCAGGGCCGCCACCGACCGCATGCTCGTAAACCGCAGGGCCAGGCTCTGCAGGCTTTCAATGGCTTCTGCGATGGCGCGGTCGTCCTTGTCCAGGATGGCCTGGCGGAAGAACTTGAGGTCGAAGCCGACCGAAAAGCAGGCGCCTTCGGTGGCGAGGACAAATCGGTCCAGTCCGCCTTCGTCCAGCAGTCCATGCAGTGCTCGCACCACGGGCGGGCCCACCACGCCCAGCTTGGTGGTGAGGCAGACCGCGTGGACTCCGTCGCCGAGGTCGCGCACCCGCAGGCCCTCGCGCTCATCGAGCACCGGATAGCTTTCGAGGGGGGCGAATTCGGGCTCGACCTTGAGCGGCGCATGCCCTCCGGCGACGAGTCGCACCTTGTCGCTTTCATAGAAGGGGGCCTGGTCGAGCCCGACGTCGGCGGCGCCGATGGAGTCGATCAGCTCAAAGGGGCCCTGCTCCCAGCCGAATCCCCACCGCATAACTCGGTCAAAGTCTTCCGGGCTGTGGCTGACTTCGGCCTGCAGCTCCACGGCATAGGCCAGAGCAGGCGGGAGGAAGCGGCGCAGGAACTCGCCCACTGGGTCCTTCAGCTCCAGGGCTTTGGCCAGGCGGGCGCCCAGCGGCTCGCGCTTCAGCGAGTCAATGGAGTCGAACGAGGCCTCGCGCATCTGACGATAGGCCAGGGTGCCAAGGTCCAAAGCCATGAGCTCGCGGCCCTCGCGGCGGTAGTAGCCCTGGCCAGATTTCCCGCCTAGCCAGCCTTTGGCCAGCAGCGCGCGCACGGTTTTGGCCTCTAAAAACCGGCTTGTGCGCGGGTCTTCGGGGCGGCGGGTCATCAGGTTCTGCGCGATGTCCTCCATCACGTCGAGGCCCACCAAATCATTCAGCCGGAAGGTGCCGCTCTTGGGCCGCCCCATAAATGGCCCGGTGATGAGATCGGCCTCCTCCACGCTCAGCCCGAGGGCTTCGGCGCATGACGTGGCCCAATACATGCACCACATGCCGTAGCGGTTCGCGATGAATCCGGGGGTGTCTTTGGCCAGCACCACGCGCCGGGCAGCGCTCTCTTCCAGGAACCGCGTCATGCGCTCCAGCTCTGCGGTGTCCGTTTCGGGGGTGGGGATGAGTTCAAGGAGCTTGAGCCAGCGGGGCGGATTGAAAAAGTGGACGCCCATGAAGCGCCGGCGGAAGCTTTCGGAGCGTCCTTCGGCCAGCGTTCCGATTTCGAGGCCACTGGTGTTGGTGGAGATCATCGCCTCCGGGGCCAAAAGGGGCTCGATGAGGGAGAAAATCGCTTTTTTGACCCCGGGCTTTTCGACAACGGCCTCACAGACCCAGTCGGCCGCCTTCACTGCATCCAAGTCTTGATCTGTTCCGCCCAGCCGAATGGTCTCGGCGGTGCCTTCCAGCCGAAAGTGGGGCGGGCGGGCCCTTTTGGCGCGCTCCATGGCCGCATGAGCCTCTTGGCGAGTTCGATCCAGTAGGGTGACCTCATGGCCGATGTTGGTCAGGTGGGCCGCGATGCCGCTCCCCATCGTTCCGGCCCCGATCACGCAGATTCGCTTTCTCTCCATGAATGCCCGCGCTCCTTTGCGCCAAGGGCAGAGAATACCGAGCCGAATGCGCCGGGTTTGACAGGGGCCTCAGGCCACAGCTATAATGGCCCTTGACAGATGGTGTTTCACGATCGAGGTGATTTCCGATAAAAAAGCGGTTTCGTGGGCGTCCGCGCCGCGAACCAGCTCCCGACATCAACCGCAGGCTCCTGCGGTACGAGCAGGTTCGCCTCATCAGTGAAGATGGAACCCAGCTCGGCGTCTTGTCCACCAAAGACGCGCTGGAGCAGGCGGAGGCCCAAGAATTGGACCTGGTGCTGATTGCCGGGAACGCAGAGCCGCCGGTGTGCCGAATTGCCGACTACGGCAAGTTCAAATACGAGCAGTCTAAGGCTAAGAAGGCCAATCGGCGGGTCGTCTCTGAGCTGAAGGGTATAACCATGCGTCCTGGGATCGCCGAACACGATCTCGGCATCATCGTGCGAAAGGCGACGGGCTTTTTGGAGGATGGGCACAAAGTGCGCGTCGTCTGCAGGTTCCGCCCCCGCGAGCTTGTTCACCCCGAAGTGGGCCAGAAGAAGATGATGTCGATCGCAGAAGGCGTCTCAGAAGTTGGGAAGCTCGACAAAGAACCTGTCCTTTCAGGACGGGAGATGAGCATGCTTCTCAACCCCATGGCATCTCCGGGAGCCAAGAAGGATGGCAAAGGTCAAGCAAAAGACGAACAAGACGGCGACGAAGCGGTTTAAGCTTACGGGCACCGGGAAAATCACCCGGCGCAAGTCGTACAACAATCACATGTTCTTCAACAAGAGCGCTTCTCAGAAGCGTCGCTTGGAGCAGGAGCCGGTGCTCTCCGACACGGAGCGCACCCGCGTCTGCCGGATGCTGGCCATTCCCACGGGCGGCATGTGCAACGACCCCGGGTTTTTGAATCGACGGCGCGCGGCTCGAGCAGCCAAGCGCAAGGCCGCCGAAGAGATCACCCAGGTCCGCAGCAAGCTGAACCTCTGAATAGAGCCAGCCTCCGACTGAAGAACCGAAGAACCCCTAAGCTGAACAGAGGCCAGCCTCAGCCGCCACCGATCGAAAGGTCTGGAAAGCGGAGCCTCTGAACCCCAAAACCCAACAAGAGAGGAACACATATGGCACGAGTCAAGCGCGGCGTGATGCGCCACAAGCGACACAAGAAGCTGCTGAAGAAAGCCAAGGGCTATTTCCAGCGCAAGCGAAACGTCTTTAAGAACGCCCACGAGCAGGTGATGAAGAGCGGCCAGTACGCTTTTCGTGACCGCCGCGCCAAGAAGCGCGACTTTCGCCGCCTGTGGATCGTTCGCCTGAGCGGCGCGCTCAGCAGCCACGGCGTCAAGTACAGCCAGTTCATCCATGCCTTGGGTGAAAAGGGCGTCACCGTCAACCGCAAGATGCTCAGCGAAATGGCCATCCACGATCCCAAGGGATTTGAGAGCATGGTCAAGAGCGTGATGGGCTAAGGCTGACCAACACTTCCAATAAAGAAAGGCCCTGAACGCACTGCGCTCAGGGCTTTTTTGTGACTGATTTAGCCGGCTGAGAGAAGGCCAAAGATCGAGACTGAGGCATCGGCGCCTGCATTGGTGAGCGTGACTTTGGCTCCAGAGAGGGCCCGCTCTAATGTGACCACCGGGAAGTCATCATCAGAGTCGTCAATGCCGACCAGCTCATTCGCAGAATTGAAAACGCTCAAGTCGATGTCATCGCTGTTGACATCGCAGGCGCCCACCACGGTCGGCATCTTTCCGCTTAGCGAAAGTCCGGTCATTGTGAAGGTCTTTTCGGCCTCGACCACGGCTCCATAAAGGCAGAAGGTGTTGGCGGTCTTGACGAAGCTCATGGGAGTCTCTTCGCTCAGGCTGTCCACCGTGTCAACAAGGTCGGCCATGGGCACGGCCAGGTTGGCGACAGGGATGCTCCAGCCATTGTCGGAGAGGAGAATGCAGCCCACGTAGCTGGGGGTGGTGCTGGCCAGGGTGATCGTGAACTTATATGCGCCTGCCTTCTCGGCAACAAAACTGTCAGCGGCATAGCTGTCGATGTCAGTGTCTTCGGCCACAACTCGGCCGCTGGCATCAGTCACTTTGATGTCGACATCCTCCGCGTCATCGTCGCCCGAGGCCAAAAAGGCATAGGTGGCGCCGGCTTTCAGAGTTTTGGTGAACGTGGCGCTCTTGTTGGCGTTGAGGAAGGCTGCTGCAATGCTCAGGCCGCTGTCGTAGCCCAAATCGGTGGCCTTCACCATTTCAGTCGCAAAGCCTGTCACAGAATCGAAGGCTTCAATGAGGTACTCAGTGTCATAGGCGGCGGGAGCCGGGGCGGACATCAGCGCCGAGGCGAGGACAGCAAGGCTGGTCATCGGCGCCAGTGTAACTCTGCATTGTGCCCAGAGTCAAACAGGCCAGTCAATTAAAAGATATTGAGAAGTGCAGCCAAGGCCACATCAAGCGGGCTGATGCTCGCCCGACAGCTTTGGAATCTGGGCAACAAATTCTCGGAGTCCTCCGCGAAGCACATTGATCTTTAATGCAGTCAATTCTTCAACGGAGTCTCGAAAGCCGCCGCCGCCCACCCAAATGCTGGGCCGCGTTTGGGCATGTTTTGCGGCGGTCATGTCCCGCAAAAGGTTCATGGCCTCGGGGGCGTTGTCGGTGAGAAGGCATGACACCAAGACGGCGTCGGGCTGGTGGGAATCCATGGCCGCGAGAAAACTGAGCTTTGGCACGTTGGCGCCCAGATAGTAGGTTCGCCATCCGTGGGCGGTCAGCAGATCGGAGATCATGCGGAGGCCGATGGTGTGCATGCTGCCAGCCGGGCAGCCAAGCAGGGCTTTGGGCGCACTGGGCGGCGGCTGGGGCAGGTCGTGCATACACCGAGCCATCAGCCGCTCGATCATGGCGCTGGCCAAATGCTCTTCGGCTTCATTGATGGCCTTGACAATCCACCACTCTCCCAAAATCACAAGCACCGGCGAAAAGAGATCGGCATAGACCTTAACAAGTCCATCTTCACTCTGGCGCACCGCTTCGGCCATCTCGGCGCATGCGGCTTCGTCTCCGGAAATAGCTTGGCGGGCGAATTGGACAATCATGTCCTCTGTCACGATGTCGATGACGGCAGATCGCCGTGTGGGCGCAAGCAGGGAGGAGATGGCGCTTTGAATCTCGGGAGACGCAAAGTGATAGTAGATGCGGCGGCCCGATCGCTGGGCGTTGACAAGCCCTTTCTCCTTCATGCGTGCCAGATGGTTGCTGACATTTGGCTGCCGCATCCCCGTGGCCTGGACGAGCTCAGAAACCGACTTCGGCCCCAGCCTCAGCTCTGCCAGGATTTTTTGCCGAGAGGGGTCGGCGGCCTCTTTGATCCACTCCTGCATGAATACCGACTGATCCTACGAGACGATATAACATGTGTTTCCGCCTCGCCGGCTGGTCTTATGCCCTTCGGAGCACTGCCGGCGACGCCGCTTAGCGGGCGCTGGAAATTTGGGCCACGGGGCGAATTCGCTGGCCGAACTTCATCAGCTCCGCCTTGAGCTGAGGAATTGTCGTGACGCCGTCGTGGAGAATGCCCGCCAGAAGGACAGCATCGGCTTGGCCGATTTCGGCGGCCTCATGCATGTGCTGGGCGCATCCAGCTCCGCCGGAGGCAATGACCGGGATCGAGACGGCATCGCTGACCCTGCGCGTGAGCTCCAGGTCGTAGCCCGTGCGGGCTCCGTCGGCGTCCATGCTGGTGAGCAGAATCTCCCCCGCCCCGAGAGAGTGGGCGCGGGAGGCCCATTCAATGGCGTCCAGGCCAGTCTCTTGGCGGCCACCGTGAGTCGTCACGGTCCAGCTGTCCCCTTTGCGCCGGGCGTCGATGGCCACGACGATGCACTGGTCGCCAAACTGCGCGGCGGCCTCGGCGATCAGCTCTGGGCGCCGAATGGCGGCCGTGTTCAGGCTGATCTTGTCGGCGCCGGCGTTGAGGATGTCGCGGATCTGCTCCAGCGAGCTGATGCCCCCGCCGACCGTGAAGGGAATGAAGATCTCTTCGGCCACTCGCGCGGCGAGGTCCACCACGGTGCTCCGGTCCTCGTGGCTGGCGGTGATGTCCAGAAACACCAGCTCGTCGGCCCCTTGCTCACCGTAGAAGCGGGCCAGTTCGATGGGGTCTCCGGCGTCTCGGATCTGGACAAATTGCTGCCCCTTGACAACTCGGCCGTTGGCGATGTCCAGGCAGGGAATGATGCGCAGGCTGGTCAAAGCCCCACCTTCCGCACGATCTTGATGACCCGGCAGCCTTCGTGATGCTTCGATGTGGGGGTGATGGTGAATTGGGCGCCGTGCATGGCCATCTCTTGGGGCGAACTGTCGTCGCCTGTGCGGAATGCATGATGGGCCGCTTTGATGAGGAGAGCTTGGGCGAGGACCTCGGTGTCGGCCTCCTGAGGCTCGGTGATCCATTCGGCGAGCCCAACCTTTCTCATGCCACGGGTGACGGCTCGGCCGGCCTCCCAGCTCACGCGCAGATGGAAGCCGGGGCCCTCGGGACGGGGCTGGCGGGAGAGCTGCTCGGTGAACTGCTCAACGGTGAAAATCTGCCCCGCCACCACATCGACAACCAAGACGGCCTTGGTGAGGGAGGCCAGCGCCCCGGCGATATGCGGGAGCAGAATGAGGTGGCCGTTGTGCTTGAGCCGCCGTTCGCTGGCGAAGCGGACCTTGCAGAACGATGTGCACTCCGAGAGCAGCGCGAGCGCTTCGGGCGTTGGAGCCGCAAAGCCCTCGGCAAGGTCGGGCCGGAAAGCCGATGGGTTGCGCTTTCGCAGGGCCAAAGCCAGGTGCAGCCGAATGTCGGAAAAGAGGAGGCCTTCCCGCTGAGTGATGACCGGCGCGCCGGGCTTGTTGAGGGGGTTGCGCTGGACAGTGGTGCGCAAAAGCGCCGACTGCACGGGCAGGTTTTCGGCCTGACCATAAACCCAATACTCGCAGTGCATCCACCAGCGCCGATCCTTCCGGCCCAAGATGAACCTGCGGGCCAGAACGGCGGCCAGCATCGCTCCGAGGGCAAAGAGAATCCAGGCCGACTCAGGCATCGGGCGGGCCGCTTGCCGACCATTGCTCGGCCAGCCGGTTTTCTTCGGAGGTGAGCTGAGAAAAGCAGTTGTCGCAGAGGCCGCAGGGCTGAACGCGGCCGCCTCGGCAAAGGAGGCAGGAGTCGAATTTCACCGCCTCGCGCACAATCCGGGCCTGGGTCAGCACATAAGGCAGCTCGTGTCGGGGCCAGCCCTCCGAATTGAGCCGATGCATGGCCCAAAATCTACCCCGGCTCCCGGCCCGGCGGTTGGCCGATGCCAGCGCGCCAGGTAACTTGCCGGGCAGACTCCATGAAGATTGCCACTTGGAACGTGAACTCCATTCGGGCGCGGATGCCGATTTTGCTGGAGTGGCTGGAGGAAAATCAGCCCGATCTCGCCGCCCTGCAGGAGCTGAAGGTGGAGGACGCCAAGTTTCCTTTCGAGGAGGTGGAGAAGGCGGGATGGCGGTGCGAAATTCATGGCCAGAAAACCTATAACGGCGTGGCCTTCATCACCCGCGAGCCCGTGGCCGAGGTCCGGCGCGGACTGCCCGGCGAGAACATCGATGCGCGGGTCATCACGGCCGACCTGGGCGGCTTCACCTTCATCAACACCTATGTGCCGAATGGCACGGCAGTCGGAGGCGACAAGTGGGCCTACAAAATGGCGTGGCTGGAGCGCTTTGACGCCTGGTGCCGCGCCGAGCTGGACCCCGCCAAGCCGATGATCTGGCTAGGCGACATCAACATCGCCCCTTCGCCAGACGACGTTTACGAGCCCGAGGACAAGTTGGGCGGGGTGGGACACCATCCCGAGGAGTTCAGCCGGCTGGACCAGATCAAGGCTTGGGGCTGGGCCGACAGCTTCCGCGAGCACGTTCAAGGGCCGGGGCATTACACTTTTTTTGACTATCGCATGCGAGGCACCGTTGAGCGGAACTTGGGATGGCGGATTGACCATATCTACACCAGCCCTGGCGCGGCGGGAGCGGTGGAGAAAATCTGGATTGACCCCGAGCCCCGCAAGCGTGAGCGGCCCAGCGATCACCACCCGGTCCTGGCGCTCCTCAGGACGCCTGGGCATTGAAACGGAGTAAGAAGAAACGTGAGAGGCAGAGAACCGTCCGATGAATAGACTATGCTGGACGCTCTGGCGATGAGCCTTGAATCTATGAAGCAGACCACGAAGGCCGCCTCCGCCCGGATTTCCGGCGCCGAGACGGACAACGAGCTCGTGCGTCTGGCCAAAGAGGGAAGCCAAGAGGCTTTCGCGATGCTCTTTGAGCGCCATCGAACCCAGGTCTATCGATTCGCCTACCAGATGTGCCCGCGCCGCGACGATGCCGAAGACATCGTGCAGGAGACCTTTGTGCGTGCGCTCAAGAACTTGAGCCGCTACCGCGACGAGGCCAAATTCACCACCTGGATTCTCCGAATCGCCACAAACTATGCCACCGACCGGGCTCGCATGCGCCAGCGCCGCACCCGTCTGGCTCAGCAGGAAGCCGACGGCGCCCTCTCCTGGATGACGACCGGCTCCGACACTTTAGAGGCGGAGGAAAATCTTCTGCAGTCGGCTCGGATTCAGGTTCTGCGCCAGGCCATCGAGGCTCTGCCGGAGCATCACAAGCGAATGATCATCATGCGCGACATCGAGGAAATGGAGTACGCCGACATCGCCGAGATTTGCCAGACCACGACTGGCGGCGCCAAGCTGCGGGTCCTTCGAGCCCGCCGCGCACTGCGCGACAAGCTCGCTCCGCTCATGGAGCAGGAGGCCCTTTAAGCCATGCAGAAGCGCGATGATTTGATCAACCAGATTTTTGAGGGCGAATCGACCGACGCCTCCCGGGCCGCCGAGGCGCGCCTGTGGCAGTCGGTGAAGGCCGACCTCAAGGCGATGAAGGACGAGGCCCCCGAGTGTCAGGTCACTTTCGACCACTTGGAGGGACGGCTGAATGCCGAAACCGTCCGCAGCCAGCCCCGTTCGTTTTGGATTCCGGCCGCCGCCGCTGGCTGTCTGGTGTTGGGCGCAGCCTATGTGTTTGGCCTGCAGATGGGCCGGCAGAACAATGTGATTCCCACGGTGGCCATGGCCACTCCGTCGGTCGAGATGCCTGGCGCGGCCTCTGACCTTCGCAATACGAACATTGAAGAGCTGATGCCGGCGCCCAATGCTCCGGCGGTCGAAACGGTTCCGCCCGTTCAAGAGGCTCCGGCAGACCTGTCTACTCCGGCGGCTCCGGTGGAATCCAAGCCTGCCAAGGTTCAGGTTCGCACGCCCGCTCAACGAAAGTCTTCGCCGAGGTCCGCCGCTTCGCCCCCCAAGGCGATTGTCGCTTCCGCGCCAATGGCGGCTGAGTCTGCTAAGCCAGCCGAGCGGCAGAGCCCGGTTGAGCCTGCTCCCATGGGGGGCGGCTTCAGCAGCCTGCCTGCCGGAGCCGGCGCGTCGATGACGGCGATGTCGCCTGCAGGTGACGAAATGGATGCCGCCCCGGCGGTTGTTGTTGTCCCCTCCATCCCGAGGGGCAGGTCGGGCGCTCCGGTGGCCATTGAGAATCCGGTGATGGGTGACCTTGTTTTTGGGGGTTGATTTTCTGCTTGCCACTGCCCTGATGGGCGGCGGGTCTGGGCAGACGGATCAAATCTGGAAGCTGGTTCAGCCTTCGGTTGCCGAGGTGCGGCTCAATGAGCGAGTCACGGCGGCGGCAGTCTTTCTGGGTGGAGATCGGCTCTTCCTGGCCTATGGCCCGGCCCTGCCGCCTTCTGATGTGGTGACCGGAGTGGTGCAGGGAAGCGCCCTTCGCCTGCGCCGAGTGGCCACCGACACCGTGACGCAGACCGTTCTGCTGCAGGCTCAAGACGCCCTGCCGGCAACCGTGAAGCCCGTGCGACTCGCCAAGGATTCTCCCGCCGCGTCCTCGGTGGTGCTGAATGTCGGGTCCGAGGGGCCCAAGCTGGCGGAGGTGGCGCGCACGAACGTGGCGGGCATCATGCAGCCGACCCAGCGCTACATGCCTTTTGCTGAGATTCGGCTGAGTCAGGATTCCAACGGGCTTGGCCCGGGCGGATCGTTCACTTTTGACGGCTCGGGCCGCCTGAGCGGAATGATTGGCGCCTTGGTCCAGCCATCCGTGCTCCCTGAGCCTGGATTTGGCCCGGCCAACCTTTCGGTGGCCTATGCGCTCTCGCCGACGGCTTTGGGCCGGATTGTGGAGGGATTCCTCAGCGAGAGCCGCGAGGTGATGCATCCCAGCATCGGCGTCTTTTTCCGGCAAGGGCCGGGAAAAGGGGCGATGGTGGAGTCGGTTTCTGAAGGCTCCAGCGCGGCCTCCGCAGGCGTGCGGGCGGGGGATGTCATCATCCGGATCGACCGCCTCAACGTGGCGAGCCCCGTGGAGCTGGCTGCCGCGCTCTTTGATAAGAACGTCGGGGAAACGATCAGCGTCGTGGTTCTGCGCGATGGCCGTCAGCAAACCTTTCGCGTCGAAGTGAAGGGTCAGGTCGAAGGCCGCGCCTGATCGATCAGCCAGCGGGCTTCTGTTCGGCCGTTGAACCGGTTGAGCTGGAGCCTTGCGGCAAAATCCCAAGTCTGCCCCGGAGCCGAGAGCTGCTCGGCCAGGCCAAACGCCACCGCTGGCGCGCATTCGCCGTCCCGGTCGATGGTGAGCCGAAGATGCCGGCCGTCCTGCCCCAAGGGCCGAGGGCTTGCGACCGTG
>JBGSIR010000111.1:0-8145 GCA_041742415.1 Fimbriimonadaceae bacterium
GCAGCAGTGCGGCCGCGGTGGCTCACTTCGACCTTGTGGCGGCCCCAATAACTGAGCCCGCTCCAGGCCCCGCTCTTATCCGTGTCGCCGGAGATGTGGCTGGACCAGGCTTTGGTCACGAGATCGCTCCAAGCCCGGCCCCGTGCGGTGAGGGCGCCGTCCCCGCCGAAAATGCCCTCCGTGCCCCACGTCTGCACGCCGATCACGTTCGGGTGGCTGAACATCACGGTGAGAAAGTCGCGGGTGTAGTCCTCCTCAAGAGCCCCGTCGTCGCTGCGCAGGGTGTATTCGGTGATGCGGATGGGTCGGCCAAGCTCGGAGAGGCGGTCGAGGATCTGCATGAGCCGATCGGGCGAGGAGTATCCCGTGCCCATGTGCCCTTGAAGGCCAAGGACATCGAGAGGCGCGCCGTCGGCGATGAGGCGGCGGGCGGTGGCCTCGTAGTGCTCGATGGTCTCACCGTCCACCCGCTGGTTCAAAATGCCGTAGTCGTTCAGCGCCAGCCGGGCATGGGGCGCCCGTGCCTTGGCGCGCTTGAACCATTCGGCCATGATTTCTGGCCCGGCGATGTCCATGAGGTCGTGGTTGTCTCGGGGCTCGTTCATCACGTCCCACTCGGTCACCAGGCTTCCCGTCCGGCCCGCCAGGGAGTCGATGTGCGCCATCGTCATGGCTTTCACTTGGTCTGGCGTCCAAGGGCCGTTTTCGGGCTTGAAGGGCTCGGGCAGGTTGCTCCAGCCCGGCCAGATCATGACGTGCCCGCGAAAGGCGAGGCCGTTGTCTTGGAACCACCGCATCGCCGCCTCGGTCTGCGGCCAGGAGAAGCTCTCTCCCCATTGACCTTCCCAGGCGGGCCACTTGAGGTCATTGAAAATGGTGCCCGCGTTGAAGAGTGATTTGAATCGGCTGCGGAAGGCATCCGTGCTGTCGGGGCCGGCGATCTGGCTGGCGGTGACGGCGCTTCCGAACTCAAAATCGTGCCGAGTGAGCCTGGCGTTCACCGCGGCGTCCGGAACGGGCTGACCGAGATGATCCACCACGCGGACATGCAGCATGCCGAGCCGGTGGTTGGCAATGCGCAGGTTTGCCTCGGTGCGCCAATCGGCCTCGGGGTCGCGCCCTTCATAAGTGATGCGGGTGGCCGGGAGGCTTTCGAAGGGAACCGAAGCGGGGAAGCGCCAAAGCTCTATCCCTCCGATCTGAATGGTCTGCGCCACCTCGCCGCAGGAGAGCTTGATGAAGAGGTCGCCTTCGGGATGCGCCTGGGTGATGCGTCCGGTGAGCCGGAATTCCTGCCAGGCTTCGTTCACCGCGATGGGCCGGGCAATGGGGGCTGCCCAGGGGGACTGACGCTGGGCGACTTGAATGTGGGCGAGCGCCTGGCGCGATTCGTCGCGGCTGGCAATTTTGCGGGCAAAGAACCGCATCAGGATCGACTCGCCGGCCTGAAAGGCAAAGGGAAGGGCCCGGCCAACCTCGGCGTCCCACATCATCCCCTTCTCGCGCACCGCAACTTCGACGCCCTGCGAAAAAGGCATTTGGCCGACGGCCACAATCTTGGCCTCGCCTTTGGCCAGCGCTCCGGTTTCATAGCCGCTGAGATCAGTGGGGGCGACGAGCTGGATACCCCCGGTCGGCATCGACTGCGCCAGCGCAAGCACAAGTCCGGCTGCGATCATTGATCCATTTTAGTCGATTCTAAGCCTAAAGGATCCTGCGAAACGCCGCTCGGCATTCCAATTGACTCGCCTGACAGCAGGCACGGCTTGCTTAAGCCCAGGTTCATGCCGTCTGACCGAAGAAACAGATTGACATGGGCACATCAGTCTCCAGGTAGCATCCTGAGGATAGTCAGACGTACACGTTCAGCCTGAGCCTTTCCAGCAATTGGCGGCGCAGTCGCTCGGTGCGCCTGCATGGAAGACCAGAGAATGATCGCATCAATCGCAGCCGCCCTTGTGCTTGCCCCACAGGTGGAAACGTGGGAAGGCAAAGCACGCCAACTGGTTCAAGGCGCAAGGTCTGAACGTCAAAAAGTGGAAAAAATCCATGCCTGGGTTGTGAGCGCCATTCAGTATGATTCGTCGAACAACTCTGCGCCGGTGGAATCTCAGACTGCCAAGTCCTGCTTTCTTGCTCGCCGCGGTGGAAGTCGGGCGGTGGCAGACCTTTACAACAGCATGCTGATCATTGCGGGAGTGAACAGTCAAATGATTCCGGGGACCATCCGGTCATTGACTTTCCAAGGCGGCCAGCCTGTCCAACGACACAGCACTCACTATTGGTCTCGAGTGGTTTTGAACGGCACTGTGTATTGGAGCGATGCCGTGAGTTCGCTTTGGAACTCAGGAGCCAGATATGGGAACGGAGTGATGCTGGCTGACCCCCAGTCGCTTCGCTATACCCATCGAGCTGAAAACCCGAGCCGTACGGGAGAGCCAAGTCTCAGCCGGGCGGCTATTGAACTCGGGCCACTGGTTCAGCACTGGATTGCCAGAGAATATGGCGCTGAGCCTCCGATGGTTCCCCCAGTCATGACGATCAACAAGTACGGCATGATCACCATTCCCACCAAAGAGCCCTGCATCGTGAGCCCTGAGCTCTATTTTCAAGGCAATCGAGATCTCTCTCTGAAGGACGAAGTTTTGGTGATCCAGACTCCGACGGCTGCGCGCATTTATCTTTCGCCAAGGCGAATGGGCATGCATCAGCTGAGCATCTACCTGGGGCATCCGACAAAGAATTTGGGTTACAAGCTGATGGTCACTTATCCTATTGCAGTGAATGCTGTCGCGAATCGAATTGAATTCCCTTCAGAATTCTATTTCACGGATATGGTGAATGCCGGCGTCAATATGATTGATGGCTTCCAGGGCGTCGTGAACGAAGGAGAGACGCTTCCGATCACTCTGAGCACAAAGCCAGGGGAACAATTCGTGATGTGGCCGAAGGAAAGCTCTCTCGTCCTGCCATCCGAAATGGTTCCGCTGACGGAGCGGCGCCCTGGCTACCATGTCTTGATGACCAAGCTGAAGCCGGGCAATTGGTATTTGGGACGGAAGACAGGCGAAAATTCGTATAAGAAAATGGCGTCTTACACCGTCAACAAAAAATAGGTCTGCTTGGCAGGAGTCCTGACCCGGCAGCAAGCCGGGTCAGGCTGGAGCGGATTACCGCTTCATGTTGATGAGATCCTGCAGCATCTCATCGACGGTGGTGATGACGCGGGTGTTGGCCTGGAAGCCGCGCTGGGTGATGATGAGGTCGCTGAACTCGTTTCCGATGTCCACGTTGCTCTGCTCCAGGAAGCCCGAGTTGATGATTCCTGCGCCCTTGGTGCCGGCTCCCGTCACGGTGGGGCTGCCGCTGTTGTCGGTGCCTCGCCAGAGGTTGCTGCCGATGCGCTCCAGTCCGGCGGCGTTGGTGAAGTTCGCCATGCCGATGCGGGCCAGGGGCCGGGTGAGGCCGTTGGAGTAGAGGCCGGTCACGACGCCGTCCGGGCCGATGTTGAAGCTGTTGAGCGAGCCGGAGGGGAAGCCGTTCTGCTCTCCGGCCTGCACCAGCATCTCGGTGGCGAGCTGCGTCACCTGGTCCATCTGGAAGCTGACGGTCATCTCGGGGGCTCCATTGCCCTGCGGGATGATGGAGACGTCGATCGGGCTGCCAGCGGTCAGGCGACCGGTGGCGGGGTCGTAGGTCAGCGTGCCTGAGCCGGTCACCGTGGCGTCGTTGGTGTCGGCGGCCGAGGCAACCCAGCTCCACTCATTGGGTCCGGTCTTGGCCATCGTCATCAGCACTTCGTGCTCGGCGCCGAGGGCGTCGTAGACGCGGACGTTGGTGGTGGTGCTTGTGCCGTTTGCGGCGCGAGCGTCGAGGTTGCCCACCCAGTTCACCTGCGTGGTGGCCTGGACAGCCGTGCGGAGGCCGATCGGGATGTTGATTTTGCTGGCGGTGGTCACCGGCTGGTTGAGATCGATCTCCCCCGTGGCCGAGTTCGCCGTCCATCCCAGAAGCCGCTCACCGGTGGCGCGGTGCACGAGGTCGCCCTGGGCGTCCAGGTTGAAGGCGCCGTCTCGGGTGTATCCGATTCGGCTGCCGTTGCTCACCATCAGAAAGCCGGGGCCCTGGATGGCGAGGTCGGTGGGGCGGTTGGTGGCGCTCAGGCTGCCCTGTTCGCTGTTCACGTCGGTGCCGCTCACGATGACGCCCAGTCCATATTGAATGGGGTTCGTGCCGCCGAGGTTCTCGCCGGGGCGGGTGCCGCCGCGCTGGGTCTGGCTCAGCATGTCTTGGAACGTGACGCGGGCCGATTTGAACGCGGTGGTGTTCACGTTCGCCAGGTTGTTTCCGATGACGTTCATGCGCGTCTGCTGCGCGCGGATGCTGGCGACGCCAGCGAGCATGGCTTGAAGCATGGTTTCTCTTGTTCTCCGTAGGTTGGTTTGGGTTCGGAGAGGAGTTCCGGCCGGTTCGCGGCGCGGGCTTCGGCTTCCCGGCATTTCTGCCGGGTCCAGTCGATTTTTCTCCTCCGGGTCGGGGCCTTGCGGCTAGACGATGACGGCGCCGTCGATGTTGGTGAACACGTTCTCGCGAAGGTGATCCTGATCCACGGCAGTGATGACAGTGCGGTTTTTGACGCTGACCACGAGGGCCACGTCATCCACCATCACGAGGCTGGATTTGACGCCTTTGGCGGCGGCTTTCTCCACGCCTTCCAGAACTCGGTTCCACTGCCCGGCATCCATCTGGATGTCGCGGCTTTGGAGGCGGGTCTGGGCGTGGCCGCTCACTTTGAGGCGGTCTGCCAGCAGCGCGTTGAAGTCGGGGCCATCAGTCAGATCGGCAGGCTGCGGCTTGGCGGCCGGAGCCGGCGCAGCCGTGGGCTGGATCAGATGCTGAAGGCGGGGGTTGATCGGATTGCTCATCAGTTCGTCTGCGTGACTTGTTGAATGTTGGCGAGCTTGATGGTGGCCAGGCCCCCGTTTGCTTCGCGCACTCCCAGCACGGTCTCACCGTTCTGGACGAAGACCGACTCCACCTTGCCGCGCACGAGGTCGTTTTGTCCCGTCGTGCCTTCGGACATGGGGCGCAGGGCCACGACATCCTTGCCAATGAGGGCGCTGGCTTGGCTCATGGCCAAGGAGCTTTCGACTCGGCCGAGGCTGTCCACCTGTCCGAGCTGAGCCACCTGGGCAAAGAAGTCGGCGTCGCTCATCGGCTCCAAAGGGTTCTGGTTGGCGAGCTGCACAGTGAGGAGGCGAAGAAAGGTCTCGGTGTTGAGCTGAGACTTGGGGTTGGGCGTGGTGCCCGGCGCGCCGAATGTGGCGAAGCCATTGATGGGGTCGATGGGGTTCATGCGATCACCTCCAGTCCTGCATGGCGGGACGTGGAGCGGGAAATCGGGGCCTCGACCGCATGGGCGGTCAGGGTCTTGGGGGGAGCTTGTCGGCCCGACTCGGCGGACCGTCCTTCGCGCTGAGGCGAGCCTTGGCCCGTCTCAGCGGAGACGTCGAAGCGGGACAGCGAAACGCCCTTTTCGTCCAGGGCGCGGCGCAGTTCTGGCTGAGCCATCACTAAAGCGTCGCGGGTTTCGGGCCGGCGGGCTTCGAAGGAGGCCTCGACGGCTTCATTCACTCGGTCGTGGCTCAATTCAAGCTTGATGAGTCCGAGGTCCATGCGGTCGATCTCCACCGCCACGCGCATCGGCTGGCGGGCCTGGATGATGTCGGAGGCCTGGCGCATGGCTTCCAGTCGGCGCTGGCCGTCGTCCTTCGGCTGGTCTTGGCTGCCTGATTGAGCAGAGGCCGGCTCGGCCTGATGCGCCGCTTCGGTCTTGAGGCCATGCAGAAGATGGTCTCGCTCCTTGGCTTCGGCCTCCAGGGTCGGCTCAGCGTCCAGCATCGGCTTCACCAGGGGCTCCGGCGAAGCAGATTGGGCGACGAGCAGAGCCTTGCCCGGCGTTTGGGCCAGGTTCAGCTGCGGTTCGGCGGGCTCCATGGGGGCCGTCTGCTCTGCCTGGATGAGGCTGGTGGAGACGCTATTGGCGGCCTTCTCAATTTGAACGGGGGCGCCAGTGAGGCGCTCCACCATGGGCGCGGGTGCGGCAGTCGGCTGGTCAATCGAATCGGCGGGCAAGGTCGGCAGGCCGTTGGCCGGGACCGTGCCGATCTCGCGGCGGCCCATGAAGAGGGGCATGTCATCGACCCTGCCAATGGGGACCTCGCGGCCGATGATCTGCGCCTGCCCGATCTCTCGTCGGCCCATGAAGAGGGGAAGATCCTCCGGCTGGCCAATCGGAACCTCTCGGCCTGTCACCGGCGCATCGCTGATTTCTCGGCGGCCCATGAAGGGGGGCAAGTCCTGCGGCTGACCGATGGGAACCTCTCGGCCCGTCACCGGGGCATCGCTGATTTCTCGGCGGCCCATGAAGGGGGGCAAGTCCTGCGGCTGGCCGATGGGGACCTCTCGGCCCGTCACCGGCGCATCACCGATTTCACGCCGACCCATGAAGAGGGGCAGGTCCTGCGGCTCCCCTTGGCCGCCTTCGGCCGGGGCTTCGCCGGGCGCGGCATTTTGCGGCGACGGTGCATTGCTGCCAGCGGCCGGGGCGGCAATGAGGCTGCCCAAGGACATGAGCTGAGCCAGCTTGGCGGGGTCGCCGAGCTTGTGGAGCGCAGTCATGAACGCCTGCGGCGGAGTGTGAGACGCCTTGACCTGCCCCATGGAAGGGAAGAGGGCAGCCTGAAGGCCTTCCAGCCGGAGCGGGGCGGAACTGACGGGAACCCAAGCCAGGGCAGGCTGAACGGCCAAGGCGGCGGCTTGGAAGTCGGTCTCGGCAGATCGGGAGTCCAGCTCTTCTTCGCCAGCAATCGGCTGTGGGCGAAGCGCTTCTCCGGTCTGCATCGACTGCCCCGGTGGGGGGCCTGATGCGGCCAGCCAGAGGGCAAATCCCTCGGGCTCCTTGGGCGGTGGCCCAGGCGGTGGACCCGCGCTCCCCTGCGGAGCTAAAAAGAGGCTGATCGGCGTCATTCGCGTTCCTTCCCTGGCAATTCTCGGGGGAATTGTCAGTTTCATTAGCCCTTTTGCTGCCCAGTCGGCAAAGCGGCGCCTGTCATACTCGCCATGGGAGAGAGGAGCGGAGTTCATCTCCGCCTCCCCGCGCAGACCTCGCGACTTACGAGTTGCCTCATGCCGCAAAGAAAAAAGCTTTTTGAAACGGACGCAGCCGCGTCCCCCTCGTCACCCGCCGCCCCTTCTGAAATCGAAGAAAGCTCCGCCCCCGCTCCGCGCGCCACCGCTCGGGGAAGGAAGAAGCTGACAGAAGAGGCTCCCGCCGAAGCGGCCCCTGCTAAGCCCGCGCCCAAGCGGCGCGCCAAGGCAGTGGTCGAAGAGGCGCCCGCCGAAAAGCCTGCGCCCAAGCGCAAGGCCAAGGCTGAGCCAAAGCAGGAGGAGCCCGCGCCCGTCGCGGAGGCCCCCTCGCGAGGCCTTTTTGGACGCCCCAAGCCTGAGGCGCCCGCCCCTGAACCCGCCGCCGAAAAGCCCGCTGCCGAGGCCCCCAAGCCCCGAATGCGCCGCAAGATCGAAGACGAGCCTGCCGACGAGGCGCCCAAGCCTCGGATGCGCCGCAAGATCGAGGACGAGCCTGCCGAAGAGGTCCTTAAGCCTCGGATGCGCCGCAAGATCGAAGACGAGCCCGCCGAAGAGGTCCTCAAACCTCGGATGCGCCGCAAGATTGAGGACGAACCCGCCGACGAGGCTCCCAAGCCTCGAATGCGCCGCAAGATCGAGGACGAGCCCGCCGACGAGGCCCCCAAGCCGCGAATGCGCCGCAAGATCGAAGACGAGCCTGCGGACGAGGAGCCCAAGCCCCGAATGCGCCGAAGGGCAGCGGCAGAGGCTGATGACGAAGGCGAAGAGCACCAGGACGAGGTGATCATCCTCGCTCCTCGCATCCGAACGATCCAGCCCGTGGCCGCGCCTGCGCCGGCGGCTTCCGCCGAAACTGAACCGGCTGAGGAAGAGGAATTCGTTGAGGTCGAGGCGTTCGACGTCGACCAGGATGACGATGCATTTGGCGTGCTCTTGGCTCCGGCCTGGCGCGGCAAAGATGCGCCGGTGCGCGAATCACGCCGAGGCCGCGGACGC
>JBGSIR010000112.1:0-4962 GCA_041742415.1 Fimbriimonadaceae bacterium
CGCCGTCACCAGCTTGGCGCGCCATTGGGTATCAAGAAGCGGCAGAAGCGTTCCGGGGGGAGTTGACCGACCTCGCGGCGAAGGACCGAATTGCGGTCCTCACGCGAAAATATGGGAAACGCCAGCGCACCTGGCTGCGTTCTGAAGTTGGCGCATTGCGGCTGGAAGGCCGCGATGCCGTGGAGCGCATGCGCGAATGGGCCTCGGCCCGCGCATGAAGGGGAAACAACTCAATATGGCGAAGTCAATTAATCTTCAGGATTCATTTCTGAATCAGGTCCGAAAGGAAAACATTTCGGTGACGATCTATCTCACCAGCGGCAACGCACTCAAGGGCACGGTGAAGGGCTTCGACGCCTTCACTGTTCTGCTCGACGCTCCGGGCAAGGCGACGCAGCTTGTTTATAAGCATGCCATTGCAACCGTCGCGCCGGCTCGGCAATATGGCGTGGATGAGCCGGAAGGAGAATGAACTGAAATGGCAATGAAGTTTGTCAAGATGCATGGCATTGGCAATGACTTTGTGATGGTGAATGCTGTCGCTCAGTCAGTGGATCTCGGCAGCGTCGGCGATCTGGCGCAGCAGATCTGCTCTCGCAGGTTTGGCATTGGCTCCGATGGGCTGATTCTTGCCCTTCCCAGCGAGGCCTCCGATCTGGAGATGCGCATGTGGAATCCGGATGGCAGCGAGAGCGAAATGTGCGGCAATGGCGTAAGATGCTTTGCAGCTTTCGCCATCGAAGAGGGCCTTGCCCAGCCCGGCCCGCTTAAGGTGATGACTGGCGCTGGCGAGCTTGTTTTGAACGCACTGCCAGATGGTCAGGTCGAGGTCGACATGGGGCCGGCGCGGCTGGAGCGCGGCGAAATTGGAATGAGCGGGCCGGTCTCGGAGCGGTTCGTGGACCAGCCCATTGAGGCCGGAGGGCAGGCGTTTCGCGGCACGGCGGTCAGCATGGGCAATCCTCACTTGGTGCTGTTGGTGGATGACGCCGCCGCCGTCAAGCTTGGGGAGCTTGGCCCGATCCTTGAGCACCATGAGCTTTTTCCGGCCAGGACGAACGTTCACTTTGTTCAGGTTTTGAATGAGAACTTGGTCATACAGCGCACATGGGAGCGCGGCGCCGGAGTGACGCTTGCGTGCGGAACAGGCGCCTGCGCCAGTCTCGTCGCGGCGGCCATGAGCGGCAAGTCCAGCAGGAAGGCCGTGGTTCGGCTGCCAGGCGGCGAGCTGCTGATCGAGTGGCGCGAGGATGGCCGGGTGATGATGACCGGGCCCGCGCAGCGCGTTTTCGACGGCGTCTGGCTATAAAAATGACCCCCGGCTTGTCGCCGAGGGCCAAGTGGATGAGTGGGTTGACAAGCTGTGGATGAGGCTTGCAATGTTTCTAACGTCTGAATCCAGGGAGCTGTTTCAACATTGGGCCGGGTCCTGCCAGGCAGGCTCACCAGCTTTCCAAGTTTGCACCGGGCTTTCCTGCATGGAGCTCGGGTCGCTGCGATAGAGCTGAAAATCGGCCCAGGCGCCCTCCTGTAGGCTGGCCGAGTCTGAATCATTGTTGGCCTTGGCCCCCGCTGAGGTGTAGAGCTGAACGGCTTCGGCATAGGTGATGGACTCGGATGGGTCAAGCCCTGGCCGCTCGACAGCGGCTCGGATTCCCGTCCAAGGATTGCCTTGAACGATAGGCCGATCCGAGTTGAAGGCCATGGGCACCTCGGCATCCAAGAGCGACCGAACCCGCTTTAGCATGGCCGTCTTTTCGGCTCCCAGGTGCCTGCGATAGCTGTGCTGGAACCAGTGCAGAAACTCGGGCTGCATCGTGACTGTGCAGCCCAGCTTGGCGATGCGCTCAATTTGAGCGTCGCTGAGAATCATGGCGTGCTCAAGCCGATGCCGCGAGGGATCTTCGGTCGCCGCAAATCCGTCCAGCACCAAGTCGGTGGCACGGTCGCCAATCGCGTGCACCACGACGGGCCAGCCGGATGCGGCCGCAGTGACGATCATGCTCTTCAGCCGGTCTGGCGCGTAAATGAGCTGGCCGTCTTCACCCGAAGTGAGGTACTTGCCATAGATGGCCGCGGTGGCCGAACCGATCGCGCCATCAGCAAAGATCTTCACTCCGAGGACGGCGCACTCCTCCGAGTTCATTGACTGCTCTGCCTCCCGGATGGCTTCGACGCCCATGCCTCGGGGGCCAAAGACCTCGGCCCACTGCATGCAGAGCCGGAGCCGGATGGCCGATCCCTGTTCACTGGCGGCTCGGTAAGCCTCCAGCTCTTGGCCCAGGCTCCAGCGGCCTGTCATCATGTCGGAGGCCGTCGTGATGCCGAATTGGCTCATGGATTGGCCCGCCCGCAGGATCGCCTCAGTCATGTCCTCGGTCGTGGGCTTCGGGGCGCAGGAGGTGACCATTTCGTGGGCGCGCTCCAAAAGGACGCCGTTGGGCTCGCCATCCTGGTCGCGAACAAACTCGCCGCCGTTGGGGTTGGGCGTATCGCGGGAGACCTTGGCGGCGGCCAGCGCGGCAGAGTTGGCGACACTGGCATGGCCGTTCACGTGGCGGAGCAGAATCGGACGCGCGCTCTCAATCTTGTCCAGATCGGCCCGGGTCAGGTGCTCTCCGTCGGCAAATTTTGTCTGGTCATAGCGAACCGCCTGCACCCACGCCAGGTCACCTCGCTGGCGCGCCCAGTCTGCCACGGCATCCAGCACTTCCTGTCGCTCTGTGCATGTTTGGAGGTCAAGCTTCATCATATCAAGCCCTGCCGGAAGGATGTGGCAGTGGCTGTCGACAAAGCCTGGCATCGCCCAAAGCGTGGGCTCGGCGGTGGCGGGGGTGATGGCGGTGAACCGCCCGTCCTGCCATTGCAGCGAGGCCGCCTGGCCATTGGGCAGGAAGACGTTTTTGATTTCATTCGGCATGTTGAATCTCCTGAGCCACGCGTTCGGCGCTTTCCAGGGCGCCCTCAATGAATCCCATCCAATTCGCCGTGTGCTCGCCGGCAAAGTGGATGCGCCCGATTGGGCGGCGAAGGTGGGGGAGGGAAGTCTGGACGGAGCCGGGCGGGAGGCTGGAAAAGGCGCCGCCGGCCCAGGGATCGCTGATCCAGTTGTGGACCCAGCCATTGCGAAAGGCCGCGGCCGCTCCGGGAAGCGCCTCTTCGAGCGCCTTCACAAGGCCGGGCACGGGGTTGGCCTGGCCGCCGATCCGCTCGGCTTGGTCGCCGCAGATGTAGGCCGTCAGGACATGGGCTCCGTCCTGCCCGCCGCTCCAAATCTGCTGGAAGGGAAGGTCTGCAAGAAGCCGAGCCGGACCGTGGTCCTCCCAAAACGGACGGTCAAATTCGAAGGCCACTTTTATGGCGCGGGCCATTCCCATCCCGTGCCAGGCCGCTTCGGTCTCCAGCTCCAGGTCTGGAAAGAACTCGACGGCCTGCAGGGCGGGCACGGGCAGGGCCATCACCAGCCGGTCGGCAAAGGCCATCTCGCCGTCCATCCAAATCTCGACATGGCCGTCGTGGGCCTCCACCGATCGCACGGCCCTCTCCAGCACGGGCGGCCGCTTTAGGCGCGCGGCCATCTTTTCGCAGAGGCCTTGGGCTCCGCCGGGGATGCGGTAGAGGCTCATGTCGCCCTCTTCCCGCGCCAGATAGTGGCGGTAGCCCACCAGCCAGCCCAGCAGCCCAACTCGCGCCGGGTCCTCGCCTTCGTCGGATCTTTGCACTGCCTCGCACAGCCATCGGCCGCGCGGCGAGATGCAGTGGTGGTCCAAGAATTCGCCCAGCGTCTGCAGGTCCATCTCCTCGGCGCGCTCCCAAGACCACGGCGTGGCCGGGATGCGGGATGCGAGCTCGGCGGCGGCCTCGTGCACGGCCTCGGCATCGGCTGCTGCGTCGGGCCATGGGCTGTCTTCGGGGGCGAAATCGCCGTTCTTCAACAGGCGGCCAGGCCACTGCTGCTCGGCTTGGGGCTCCAGCCCAAACGACCGAATGAGGGTCAGAACGCGGCGGTGGTCGGCGTCGATCCACTCGGCTCCCGACTCATAAAATCCGTTGGCGAGAGCGGTGGTCTCCAGGCGGCCGCCCACACGGGCGCGGGCTTCAAAAACAGTGACGTCGTGCCCGGCCAGCTCCAGCAGCCAAGCCGTCTGCAGCCCAGCCGGACCGGCTCCGGCAACGGCGATCTTCACTTCGCCGCCTCCGCCGCCCGCATCAGGATGTCCAAAGCCAAAAGCGCCGCCAGCAGAACCCCGCCCGCAATGAGCCAGACGGCTGAAGATCCGCTCCAGGCCAATAAGCAGAGGCCGCCCAGCACCAGAAAGGAGCCGGCCATGACCCATGCCCGCCGTCCTTTGCCGCGCAGCCGGGCGAGCCAGACCAGGGTCATGATCGCCGAAATTACGGCTCCGCCCAGCAGAAACTGCTGAGTCATTGGCCCAAGGTCAATCATTCCGCCTTCATCTCCTCGGCCGAATGCACGGTGCGGAGCTCGGCCTGCACCGCGGGGTGCGATGCCCCCGACCCAATGGCGCAGAGGCCAACGCGCCGGTCGGCGGCCAAGGGCGCGAGCTGATCCAGGTCTTCGCCCACCGGGCAGAGCACGGCCTCGAAGGCGTCGTGAAACTGCCAAACGCTGCGCACGGCCAGCGCGGCGCCCTGCACCAGGAGGGTGGGATGGAGGATGAGGCCGTCGCCTCGCGCCTCCTCCATCGCTCTCAGGGCTCCTTCCACCTGGTGCTCTTCGATGGCGCGGCGGATGGGCAGGGCAAAGAAGTCGATGCAGCCTCGGCCTGCGCAGGAAAGCACTGTCACAAGGTGCGCCTGAACCAGGTCAAAGGCTTGGCCCTCGTTGGTGGCCTGCTCGAAATCGGTGCGGCCGCGCACAATCAGCGGGCAGTCCAGGCCCCTTACCACCCGGCCCCAATAGGCGGGCGAGGCGCTGATGTCGACCGGCGCCGACCCGGC
>JBGSIR010000113.1:0-7132 GCA_041742415.1 Fimbriimonadaceae bacterium
TTCGCCGGTGCGCTCCCGGCTCGGGGCGGAGTCCCGGCAGGTAGAGCGCGGCCAGCGCCGCCTCCAGCCAATCGGTTTCCGCCATCGCGCTATTGTGGCGCGGCTCGGCGGCGGTATTCTCGGGCGCCCCGCGAGCCAACCATGCAAAAGCACCCCGACATCACCCTGCGCCGCTGCGTGAGCCACCTGGCCAACCACTTGAACCCCCTGGTTCTTCAGGGCGCAGCGCCGCTCAAAACGGCCTTTTGTCCCGGCGCGTTTCAGTCCTCCCAAGAGGCTGCTCAAGCGAAAGGATGGCGGGACATAGAGAAGGGCTTCTGCTGGGGCCCCGCGTACAGCGAAGGCTGGTACCGGGTCACCGGAGAGGTTCCGGCGGAGCTCGACGGTCAGGAGCTGGTGCTGACCTATGACAAAGCCGAGCTGCATTGGGAGCGGTGGCCCATGGTGGAGGGCACAATTTGGCGGGATGGCCAGCCCGTGGGCGGCCTCGATTTTGGCCACCAGCACTACCGCCTCGGCGCCCTGAAGGCCGGGGACAAGATTGACCTTTTGGTGCAGACCTACTCGCACAACAAGGAGGTCACCGTCTATGGCCACGAAAAGCCCCGCACGGCGGAGCCTGAAGAGTTCAAGGGCTTCCTGGTGGCGGCCATCGACAATGCGCTGCACCAATTGGTGTATGACTTTGAATTCCACCTGAGCCTGGTGCAGAGCATGCCCGAAGACGAGCCCGCCCGCGCTGTGCTGCTGAGGATGCTCAACGATGTCTGCAACGACCTCGACCCGGCCAACCCACGCTCCATCGCTGCGATGCGCCGCCACATGCGCGACACCGCCGGCGCCCTCAAGACCACGCTCGACCACATCGTCACCGCCTGCGGCCACTCTCACCTCGACACCGCCTGGCTTTGGCCGCTCAGCGTCACCCGGCTCAAAATGCTCCACACCACCGCAGTGCAGCTCGACCTGCTGGAGCGCTATCCCGAGCACATCTTTGTCCACTCCCAGGCCAGCCAATACGAATGGCTGGAGCAGGAGCACCCGGCTTTGCTGGAGCGCATCCGCCAAATGGTGAAGAAGGGCCAATGGGAGGCCGTGGGCAGCATGTGGGTGGAGGCCGACTGCAACCTGGCGGGCGGCGAGTCGCTCGTGCGGCAGTTCCTCTATGGCCGGCGATGGTTCAAGCAGAAGCTGGGCGTGGAGACCAAGGACATGTGGCTCCCCGACGTCTTTGGCTACAGCGCCGCCCTGCCTCAGATTCTCTGCGAATTCGGCATCGAGTACTTCCTCACGCAAAAGCTGAGCTGGAGCCAGACGAACAAGATCCCTCATCACACCTTTTGGTGGAAAGGCATCGACGGCTCCTCGGTCTGGACCCACTTCCCGCCCGCCGACACCTACATCCACAGCTCTTCGGCCAAGGACATCCGGGAATCGGTGCACAAGTTCAAGGATCACGGCCGCAGCGACCGCAGCATCATCCTTTATGGCTTTGGCGACGGCGGCGGCGGCCCCACCGAGCAGCACATCGAGCGTCTGCGCCGCGCCAAAGAGGCGCCCGGCATGCCCGAAATCGAGACCCGCACCCCGGCGCTCGAATTCTTCCGCAAAGCCAAGGAGAGCAGCGACGACCTGCTCACCTGGACCGGCGAGCTCTACCTGGAGTTCCACCGCGGCACCTACACCACGCAGGCCGACTGCAAGATGGCGAACCGCGAGTGCGAGTTCCTGCTGCGCGACGCCGAGATGCTCGCCAGCTTCCGGCCCGACTTCCCCGAAGGCTATCCGGCCGCGGAGCTTGAAGCCGCCTGGAAGCTCGTGCTGCTCAACCAGTTCCATGACATCATCCCCGGCACGTCGGTGAAGGAGGTCTATGAAGACGCCCATCGCGACTACGGCCTCGCCCGCACCTCCGCCCAGAGCGTGCTGGATGAGAGCCTGCGCCACATCGCCGAGCGCATCGACACCCTGAGCATGGAGAAGCCGATCGCGCTCTTCCAAAACGCCGACATCCCCAGCCAGGGCGAGATGGAGTGGGAGGGCGATGCGCCCGAGAGTCTGCGCGTGAACGACGAGATTCTGCCTGTGCAGGAGATCGACGATTTTGGCGTGCGCAAGATCATCTTCGAGACCCCGCTCGACGCTTTGGGAACGGTGGCGGTCGGCGAGTTCAGCCAAGAGCCCGCCCCCGCCAAGCCGCGCCTCAAGGCCAGCAGCCGCCGGCTCGAAAACGAAAACTGGAGCGTCCGCTTCGACTCCAACGGCCACATCACCAGCATCAAGAGCCTGGATGACAGCCCGGTTGAGTTCGTCGCCGAAGGCCGCCTCGCCAACGTCTTCCAGCTCCTGGATGACCGCCCGCTCTTCTGGAGCGCCTGGGACGTGGACCCCTACGCCATGGAGACCGCCCGCGACCTGCTGAAGGCCGACCGGTTCGAGCTGGTGGAGCAGGGCCCCGTCCGCGCCGCTGTCGAAGTCGAGCGAAGCTTTGGCAAGTCGCGCATCCGCCAGCGCATCAGCCTCGGCCCCACGCCGGGCATCCGCTTCGACACCGAAATCGACTGGCACGAAGAGGACAAGATGCTGAAGGTTGCCTTCCCGGCCGCCGTCAACAGCTCCCGCGCGACCTACGAGATCCAGTACGGCCACGTCGAGCGCCCCACCCACCAAAACACGAGCTGGGACGCCGCCCGCTTCGAAGTCTGCCAGCAAAAGTGGTTCGACCTCAGCGAAACCGGCCACGGCCTCTCGGTGCTCAACAACGGCAAATATGGCTGCGACGTGGTGGACAACGTCATGCGGCTCACCCTGCTGCGCTCCAGCAAGGCGCCCGACCCCACCGCCGACATGGGCCTCCACCGGTTCACCTATGTGCTCTATCCGCACTTTGGTCCGGTGCAGCACGGAGACACCGTTGCCGCCGCCTACGCCCTCAACGCCCCCCTCCGCACCGCCTGGTTCGACCCCACCGGCGGCGAGCAGGGCCAGATCAAGCCGCTCATCTCGGTGGATTCGCGCAGCCTGGTGGTGGAGAGCGTCAAGAAGGCCGATGACAGCGGCCTCGTGGTGGTGAGGCTCTATGAGTGCCACAACAGCCGAGGCGCCGCCGACCTCAGCTCCGCCCTCAACATCCGCCGCGCCTGGCGCGCCGACATGAACGAAGACCCGCGACAGGAGCTCGACGTGGACGAAGGCATCGTCCACTTCCCCTTCCGCCCCTTCGAAATCATCACCCTCCTGCTGGAGGTGTGAGGCTTAGTCCCGGGATCGCCCGCATCAAGGGCGATCCCGCACAAGCTGGACTTTGGGGCGTCTCCGGCGTACAATGAGTGGGAGGAGGCGTCTGAACTGCCATGAGAGAGATCACCATCCGGCTCACCGATACCGACTACGCCGCCGCCCAGAAGAGGGCGCAAGGGCGGGGCATCGAGGCTTACGTCATCGAGATGCTTCAGGCCGACCTCCAGGCTGAAGACCCGGACAATTTCGACCACATCTTCACTCCCGAATACCTGGAGAAGCTCCATGCCGCATCCGCTGAGGCAAGAGCAGGAAAAACTCACACGATGGAGCAGGTGAAGGCTCACCTCGCGGCGAAACGAGAAGCATGGCTCGCCAAGAACGCCTGATTGTCAAACTCACTGACACCGCTCTTGCAGCTCTCGACGACATCTGGGACTGGAACGTCGAAAGGTACGGGCGCCTCCATGCCGATGAATATGTCGAGTTTCTAAGGGCAGGCGCCGAAGCTCTCGGAGACAGCAGAGCTGCCGCGCGTCTGGTCCCGACTTTTCCCGCCTACAGCTTTATCACTCTGCGATGGGGCAAGCCCAGAAGCCACGCCCATATTGTTGTCTTCGAGATTCAGGGCGATGCCGTCCAAATCCTCGACTTTCACCACACCGCCCAGAATTGGCAGGCCGGATACCCCCCAGAAACAGAATGACCGATTGAGTCACCCAAGGATCGCGCAAGTTGTGGCTGCGCGCCGGCAGGTCCATGACTATAATGAGGTTGATGTCCTTCAAGCCTGCCGGTTACCCTTCTCTATCTCCCTATCTCACTGTCGAAGAGGCTGCGGCCACTCTTGATTTTCTGAGGCATGTTTTTGGCGCCGAGCAGCTTCGGCTGATCCCTGGCGAGGGCGGGAAGATCGCTCATGCCGAGCTTCGAATCGACGATTCGGTGGTGATGCTCACCGAGGCCGTGGAAGGCTGGCCTGCTGTGCCGAGCCATGTTCACCTTTATGTCGAGGATGTGGATGCCGTGTTCGCCCGGGCCGTCGCGGCCGGAGGGAAAGCCATTCAGGAGCCCTCGCAAAAGGATGACGGCGACAAGCGGGGCGGATTCATGGACCCGGGCGGCACAACTTGGTGGGTCAGCACACAGATGGTCTGATCCGGCTGCATTTCATCGCCTTCAGGCAGGCGCCGCAGGTAAGGTCCACAAATGAGAGTTCTTGGACTGCTGGCGGCCGCCGCGATGGCCGTTTCGGCGGCGGCGCAGGCGGATGTGAGCGCGACGCATCGCAAGCTGGAATACATGATCCCGATGCGCGATGGGGTGCGGCTCTACACCGCGGTGTTTGTACCCAAGTCGGCGGCAAAGCCGGGGCCGATCCTGATGCAGCGCACCCCTTACAGCTCCGGCCCCTACGGCCCGGACGCCTATCGGCGCAGCTTTGGCGGCAGCCCCAAGATGGTGGAGGACGGCTTCATCTTTGCCTATCAGGACGTGCGCGGAAAGTACATGTCCGAGGGCGTCTTTGAGAACCTGCGCCCTCAACTGCGCGAATATCTGAGCCCCCACGACATCGACGAGAGCACCGACACCTATGACACGGTGGAGTTCCTCATCAAGAATGTGCCGGGCAATAACCAAAAGGTGGGATTGTGGGGCATCAGCTATCCGGGCGGCTATGCGGCGCTCGGCGCGGTGAATTCGCACCTGGCCCTGAAGGCCGCCAGCCCCCAGGCGCCCACCAGTGACTGGTTCATCGGCGACGACTTCCACCACAACGGCGCGTTTTTCCTGCAGGATGCGGTGAGCTTTTACGGAGGCGGATTCGGCGCCCCTCGCCCCACGCCCAGCCCGTCGGGCGGCCAAGGAGTCGGCATCAACATCGGCGGAGACGCCTATCGCTGGTTCCTCAACGAGATGCCCCTCAGCCGCATCACCGCCAAGTGGATGCAGAATCGCGAGCGGTTTTGGGCCGACATGATGCGCGAGGGAACCTACACGCCCTTCTGGCAGAACCGCAGCGTGCCCAAGTCGATGGTCGGCGTGAAGGCCGCGGTGCTCACGGTGGGCGGATGGTTCGACGCCGAAGACTGCTGGGGCCCGCCCAAGGTCTATGGCGCCACCGAGCGTCAGAACCCCGGAATTGTCAACCAATTGGTGATGGGCCCCTGGTTCCACGGCATGTGGGCCGGGCGCGGCAGCGGCCAGGTGTTTCATGACCAGGACTTCGGCAGCAACACCAGCGCCTACTACCAGGACGAGATCGAATACCCCTTCTTCCGGCAGCATCTGATGGGCGAGGGCCCCGGCTGGACGCCTGAAGCCCACGTCTTTGAGACCGGCGCCAACCGCTGGCGCACCTTCCCGGCCTGGCCGCCCAAAGAAGCCAAGCAGGAAAAGTGGACCCTCGGCGACAAGGGCTTCCTCGCTCCGCCCGACGCGATGCTCCCCACGGTCATCAGCGAAGTCGGCTACACCCACAATCCGGCCGCGCCGGTGCCCTACCAGGGCGGAACGCTCACCGGCCGCACCCGCAGCTACATGCTGGACGACCAGCGCTTTGCCGCCAGCCGCCAGGATGTCGTAACCTTTGAATCCGACGTCCTCACCGAAGACGTCACCATCGCCGGGCCCATCACGGCTTCGCTGCTGGCCAACATCAACGGCACAGACTGCGACTTCATCGTCAAAGTCATCGACGTGCTTCCGAATGGGTTCAAGGGCGCGGGCGGCAAAGACCTCAGCGGCTATCAGATGCTGGTGCGCGGCGAAGTGATGCGCGGCAAGTTCCGCAACAGCTTCAGCAACCCCCAGCCCTTCACTCCGGGCGAGTGGACGCCGGTGAACTTCGAGCTGCCGGACGCCTTCCACACGTTCAAAAAGGGCCACCGCATCATGGTGCAGGTCCAGTCGAGCTGGTTCCCGCTGGTGGACCTCAACCCCGGTGTCTTCACCGACATCTACAGCGCCGGCCCCGAAGCCTTCCGCCCCGTGACTGTGCGCCTGCGCACCGGCCAGGGCGGGTCAGCGGTGTCGTTTGGAAGGCTGAAGCTCTGACATCGTGAGCACCGCCACATCGGGCGGGCAAAAGAGCCGCGAGGGCGGGCCGGTGGTGGCCAGCCCTCGCGAGACGAAGACCGGCGTGCGCGCCTTGGGGCAAAATCCGCGCCGGTATTTCTTGCCCAGCTTGGTGGTCACCGGCGCCCAGCCCCAGGGGGTGATGAACTGCCCGCCGTGGCTGTGGCCGCTGATCTGCATCAGGCAGCCCGGCGGCAGCTTGTCGGCCATGTCGGGCTCGTGCCAAATCGCAATCTTGGGACGGCCCTCTTCGGCCTGAGCCAGGGCGGCCACCGCGCGGTCGTGCCCTTCAATCGCGCTGTCGATGCCCACCCAGCTCACGCCCTGCATGGTGATGGCCTCATTGCGCAGCAGCCTCACGCCCATGTCCCAAAGCGGCGCCCGCAGGTCTTCGGCGTCGCCCAGCCACCAGTCGTGGTTGCCCGGCACGGCCAGAACAGGCATGCCGAAATTCTCGATTCCGGCCAGCCCGGCAGTGAGCAGGTCCAGGCAGTCGGGGCTCCAATAGGGGATGAAGTCGCCCGGGATCACCACGATGTCGGGCGATTCATTGGCCAGCACCCGCAGAGCCCGCTGGGCCAGCTCAACGGTTTCGGGGCCGCGCAGGTGCAGGTCGCTGATGACGCCGATGCGGAGCCCATCCAGCGCCGGAGGCCAGCCGGAAAGGCGGATGCTCCAGCGGTCGAGGCGCAGGCGCTTGGCCTCCACCAGCGAGCCATAAACCAGCGTCGCCGCGCCCAAGCCCGCCAAACCCGCGATGGAGCGAATCACCACGGGCGCATTGTGCCTCAGGCGTCGCCCAGGGTGGAGGGCT
>JBGSIR010000114.1:0-4071 GCA_041742415.1 Fimbriimonadaceae bacterium
CGGCCAGGCCATCCAGTCGGCGCAGGAATTCGGCGCGGGCCAGGATGCTGGCGGCGGCCACCGCCATGTCGCTCTCGGCGCGCACGCGGCTTGTGAGGTCCACGTCCAGCCCCTTCTTCTTCAGCTTCGCCACCAGCCCGCGCGGGTCGGCGAAGCGGTCGCTGATGACATTGCGGCAGGGCTCCTCCTTGAAGACACTCTCGATGGCCTGCGCGTGGCCCCATTCCAGCAGGCGGTTGAGGTTGCGGATCTTCTCGTAAAGCTCGTTGTATTTCGGCGGGAGGATCGCGATGACCGTGTGCGGACACACCCGCTTGATCTCCTCGGCGATGGAGAGCGCGGCCTTGTCGGTGAGCTTCTTGGAATCCTGCACGCCCTGCAGCACCGCCTCCTGCGCCGGGCCCACAAAGCAGGCGGCGATGACCAGCGGCCCAAAGTAATCCCCCTTCCCGCTCTCATCCACCCCAATGCGTCCCAGCTCGCTCATGGCGGGCGGATTATGTCCGAATTCCCCACCCGCCGGGGGGCGCGGGTCAATCTCCTTGGGCTTGGGAGAGCGATTTGCTCAGCCTCAGGCCAGCCGCCCTCCCAAAACATGAAGGGCTCCGCGGAGCGGTGGAAGGGTTGAAGCCGGCTCCGGGCTTAGGCCAACATGCGGCATGCGACGCGCCGGTTCCAGACAGGTTCAAAGCGCAAAAGATCTTCGCAAAGCTGCCCCTGTTCCTGAGCGGCTGCTGTGGTCGCGAATCAGGAATGGCCAGTGTGGAGCGAAGTTTCGCCGGCAGCATCCTCTTGCCGGAGCCATAGCCGACTTTGCCTGTTTGGAACACCGACTCATCATCGAGCTGGACGGACAGTCGCACAGCTTCAGCGGCCCACGCGATGCAGCCCGTCAAGCCCAATTGGAGGCCGACGGCTGGACTCTGATTCGAATTCCGAATGACGATTTGCTCAAGGACTTGGACGGCTGGGTTCAGGTCATCTCAGATTGGATCGCTGGCAAAGAACCATCCACATAGACCCTGTTGCAGACGTCAATCCTCTCAGACCCTCCGGGCCAGCTCTCCCAGGCTTCGGTGAGCAGATGCGGGACTCACCGTCCTCCCAAGATTGGGAGGGCTCCGCGAAGAGGGGGGAGGGTTGGCGGCGGCTCCTCGCCATGGCCCTCTGTCGCCGATCTTGGGTCGGGGAGGCGGCGGGCCGCGTCAGCGGGCGGTTGTCTTTGTCATCGGGTGAGAGACGAAGGCTGACTGGGCTTGCAATTGAGCGGCTGAATGTAGGCAGGCGCTAGCAATCCTCGGGAATTTCCTAGACGCCGAATTAGGTGGCGCCGGAGAGCGAAAATAGTGCCAGAATAGACGCATGGAGGCACGACATTGGAGTTAAAGCTCACTTTTGACTACGGCGAATCAACTGAACTAAAATCTCTCAGTCAAGCCGTAAGTTCATTCTGCCAAGCACTTGAGAAGTATTCGCGCTCGCCAATACCAATCGAAATCCAAAGAATCGAAGGCGGCAGCCTTGTTTGCTATGCCGTACTCCACACAGAGGCAACACCGTTCATCGATCTTTTGTATCAAGACATCCAAGAAGCCAGGGAAACCGGCCGAAGCCTATTTGTACCAAATGATGTTGCAAAAAAACTCGGTGCAGCGCTCAAGAATATAAATTCCATCTCCATTGACCAAAATGGTCGAACGGCGATAATCGACAAACCAATCGCTGACACCTTCGCGTCAGCAAAACAAGAAACCAACATATCCAGGGCAAGCTGCACTGGAATAATATCGAAAGTCGACCTTCGCTCTAACTCTTTTCTCCTCGTGCTTCCTAATGGCCACCGAGTGGACTGCAATCCAGTACTACCATTTATCGAGCAGGTCCGTGATACATTAGAGCAACGGGTACCTCGGCTTACTGTTTCCGGCCAGGGGAAGTTTCAACGGGGAACCCTACTTCCCGATTCGGTAAAGGTTGAATCTGCGAAGATCCCGAGGCCAGTCGGCTTAGCCGAAGCTCTTTCTGAAGTCGAGCAGGCACCAGAGCTCCGGACACTTGTGGCAATGATTGATCGTGCCGCTAACGATAGCCGAGAAGAGATGGAGTAAAGTTATGCCTGCCTATCCAGAGCGAAAGTCTGGCGTGTTTTTCGACACCTGCGTTTGGTTATGCCTACTCAAGCTTGGTGATCAGTCTCCAAAAAACATTGAGCGAGGCGACCAGATTCGAAGCTTATTACCACAGTTCGAAAGCGACAGACTTGGCATATTAATGTCCCCTTGCATCCATGCAGATTTACCTTCAAACGTTCGACCGCCTGATTTCCGGAGACTCTTTGCACCTTTGGAAGCATCTGGCCATGTCGTTGTTCTCGATCGGAGCGTCGACTGGGAGGAAATAGCCCGGCTACGCGAGAGGATGCGTGAAGACATCGAAAACGACGCAAATCACTTCCAAAGCTTCGCAAGCAACCCAAGATTTAGCTTAGGCGATGTAGCTGTGATCTTGTCTGCTCTGCGCTCAGACTGCAGGGAAGTCTGGACTTACGATCCGACAATGCGCGCCTTTAGCCAGCGAAGCTCTGTTCGAAACATTAAGATTTGTGAGCCTCGACCTATTCTTGATCAACCGCCACTCTCAATGCCGGGCATCTAAGCCCTACCCCTCCTTCTCCTCGTACTCCGACTTCAGCGCCGCCACGACGCTTGGGTCAGCCAGGGTCGTGGTGTCTCCCATCACTCTGCCCTCAGCCACGTCCCGCAGAAGCCTTCGCATAATCTTCCCGCTTCGCGTCTTCGGCACGTCCGCCGCGAAAATCAGATCATCGGGCCGCGCCACCGGGCCGATCTTTTTGCCGACGTGGGCGCGGATCTCCTCACGGAGCGCATCCGAAGCCTCCACTCCGCTCTTCAAAATAACAAACGCGCAGATCGCCTGGCCCTTCACGTCGTGTGTCCGGCCAATCACCGCCGCCTCGGCCACCGAGGGGTGATCGACCAGGGCGGATTCGACCTCCATGGTGGAGATGTTGTGGCCCGCCACGAGCATCACGTCGTCCACGCGGCCCAGGAGCCAGAAATTGCCTTCGGGGTCGCGTTTGGCGCCGTCGCCGGCGAAGTAGGCGTCGGTGAACTTGGACCAGTAGGTCTTGACATAGCGGTCGGGGTCGCCCCAGATGCCTCGGAGCATGGACGGCCACGGGCGGCGCAGCACCAGCATGCCGCCGACTTCGCCGTCGCCGTTTTCATCCGAAGCCGAGCGGCCCTCTTCGTCATAGATCGCCGCCGAGACGCCCGGAAAGGGTCGGGTGGCGGAGCCGGGCTGGGTGTTGGTGATGCCGGGCAGGGGGGTGATCATGATGGCGCCGGTCTCGGTCTGCCACCAGGTGTCCACGATGGGGCAGCGGCCGCCGCCGATGAAGTGGTGATACCAAACCCACGCCTCGGGATTGATGGGCTCGCCCACCGATCCCAGCAGCCTCAGCGAGCTGAGATCGCAGGAGGCCGGATGCTGCTCGCCCCACTTCATGAAGGTGCGGATGGCGGTGGGGGCGGTGTAGAGAATCGACACGCGGTGACGCTCGATGACGCGCCAAAAGCGGTCGAGGCCGGGGGTGTCGGGAGCGCCTTCATAGAGCACCTGGGTGGCGCCGTTGGCCATGGGGCCATAGACGATGTAACTGTGCCCGGTGACCCAGCCGCAGTCGGCGGTGCACCAATAGATGTCGTCGTCTTTGAGGTCGAAGACGAGCTTGGCGGTGGCGCTGACCCCGGTGAGGTAGCCGCCGGTGGTGTGCATGATGCCCTTGGGCTTGCCGGTGCTGCCGCTGGTGTAGAGGATAAAGAGAAGGTCTTCGGCGTCCATCGGCTCGCAGGGGCAGTCCTCGCTCTGGCGGGCGATGATCTCGGCTCCGCGCACGTCGCGGCCCTCCACCCATTCGCCGGTGTTGTATTCGGGGGTGACGAGGCCGTTGGTCACCGTGCCGGGGGCTCCGGCGCGCTCCAGCACGAGCACCTTTTCGATGCTGGGGCACTGGCCGTCGGCGAGGGCCTCATCCATCAGGCGCTTCAG
>JBGSIR010000115.1:0-2806 GCA_041742415.1 Fimbriimonadaceae bacterium
GGGCGCCTTCGCGCCGGCCCCGGTTCAGGGCCGCGGCCGCCTCGGTCAGCTCCCACTCGCCGGGCTGAGTCGGCGCCTCTTCGGCCTCTTTCACGGCCGAAGCGATGAGTTCGGCGAGCCGATTCAGTTCGGCGGGATTGAAGATGGCAATGCCGGGGATGCGAAAGGTCATCCGGTCGTTGAGCATCTGGGTGTCGGGCGCCGAGTGGGTGTGGGTGGCGGCCAGGAATAGACCCGTCCCGGCAGGAATGCGGGTCCGAACCTCGCGCACCAGGCTCTCGGGAATCGTAAGCCCCTCCAGAGAGACCAGCGCCGCCTTTCGGCTGCCTTCGCTCAGCAGGAGCACCCGCGCGGTGATCCGCTCTTCACCCGCCGAGCCCAGGGCATCGCCCCGCGCGGTGTAGCCGCCCATGGGCAGCAGGGCGGCGGGCGTGATGTCCACCGTGGCGAACCTGGCCTGGGCTCCCGCCGCCGCCAGCACAAGAGCCGCCCCGAACATGCTCGCCAGTTTACTGGCCCCGATGCTACAATGTGTGCGATGAGCTTCGGCCTCGACGTCGTCGGCGGCTCTGTGGAAATCGAGCCAGGCTCGACTTCGGCAGTCGCAATCCAGATCACAAACCGATCGGATGAGCCGGAGCGGTATGAGCTTTCCGTGGAGGGTCTCGACCCGACTTGGACCGCCGTGCCGGTGCCGGAATTCGTGGTGGAGCCGCACACCACCCACAGCGAGCGCATCTTTTTGAAGCCGCCGCGCGAAAGCGACAGCACCGCCGGAACCTACCCCTATGTGGTGGTCGTGCGGTCGCTGGAGACCGGCGAAGTCCGCAAAACCCAGGGCGTGCTCGAACTGAAGTCGTTCCACCACTTCACCATCGACATCCAGCCCAAGCGGGCCTCGGTGAATGCCTTCCGCAAAGAGGCCGACCTCGACGTCACCATCATCAACCTGGGCAACAGCGAGCACCACATCCAGCTCTTTGCCACCGACCAGGACGACCAATTCGCCTTTGAGATCGAAGTGCCGCAGGTTCACCTGGCGCCTGGCCAGCAAAAGACCATCGCGGTGACGGCCACCGCCAGCCGCAGCACCCTGCTTGCCAACCCCCGCCTCGACCCCATCACCGTGAGCGGGCGCAGCCTGGACAAGACCAGCGTCAGCGCCGCCGCTCAGGGCCAGATCGAGCGCCGGCCCCTGCTCACCCCTGCTTCGGTTTTCTTCTTTGTCGCCATTGTCGCGGCCTTCTTCATCTGGCTCATGAACATGCCGCAGACGCCGGTGGTGGCGGGCATCTCCGCCTCCCCGCGCGAAGCGACTTTGGGCGAAAAGCTCAGCGTGACCTGGCAGACCAAGCACGCCGACAGCGTGACGCTGGAAATTGACGGCGAAAAGGTGACGGGGCTCATGGCCACGGGCTCCTATGACTTCACGCCCACCAAGGCCGGCACCCTCACCGTACTTGCCACGGCGGTCAGCGGCTCTCGGCGCAGCCGCCCCAAACCGCTTGTGATTGAGGTGAGCGAGCCCGTGATGGCGCCGCTGCCCGAAATTCTTTCGTTCGAAGCCACTTCGCGCACGGTCAAGCTGGGCGAGCCAGTCATCTTCCGGTACAAGCTGAGCCCCTCGGTGGTGCGCGCCAACCTGGCGCCCTATGGCGTGGTGGACCCGCGCGGCGAGAGCATCCAGGTTCAGCCCCGATCAGAAGGCCGCATCGAATACACCCTCACGGCCGTGAACGCCGATGAAAAGACGGTTTCCAAGTCCATCACCATCACGGTGCGGGATGAATCGGACGCCCAGATCGCCAGCCTGGAGGCCCAGCCGGCCGAGCTGGAGGCGGGTGTGGAGCCGGTCAAGATTCGCTGGCGCATCAATGGCGCCGTGCAGGCGCAGATCAGCATTGCGGGCGCGGCGCCGCAGTCCATCGAAGCGTCTTTTGGCGAGCTGGAGATTCCGGCGCCCACCGCCGACACCACGGTGAAGATCGAGGCCTTCGACGCCCGGGGACGGTCGGTGAGCAAGTCCATCACCATCAAGATCAAGCAGCCTGAGCCGCCGGTGGACCCAAACGCCCCGCCCGTTCAACCGACGACCACCGGCGGCGCGCCGGGCTCCACAACCTAGGGGACCCGGGGCGCCGCCTCGGCGACGGCCAAGATAGAGGCCATGCCGCGCGCCCTGCTCTCCGTCTCCGACAAAACCGGCCTGATCCCCTTTGCCCAGGGGCTCTTTGACCGCGGCTGGGAGCTGGTGAGCACAGGCGGCACGGCCCGCGCCATCCGCGAGGCGGGCCTCACCGTGGTGGAGGCTGGCCAGCTCACCGGATTTGGCGAGATGCTCGATGGCCGAGTGAAGACCCTTCACCCCATGGTCCATGCGGGCATCCTGGCCGACCTCTCCAAAGACGACCACGCCGCCCAGCTGGCCAAAGCGGGCATCACGCCCTTTGGCATCGTCGCAGTGAACCTGTATCCGTTTGAGTCGCAGCACAACGCCGGCGCGCGAGGCGGCGAGCTGGTGGAGCAGATCGACATCGGCGGGCCGACCATGGTGCGCGCCGCCGCCAAAAACCACGCGCATGTCGCGGCGGTCACCGATCCCAGCGACTACGACGCGGTGCTCAAAGCCATCGACGAGGGAACTCTGGCCGATCTCCGTCCAGCCCTCGCCGCTAAGGCCTTTGCCCTCACCGCCTACTACGACAGCCTCATCAGCCGCTGGCTGCTGGAGGAGACCGGAGCCCAGGCCGCCGGGACCCACACCGTGGGCTGGCGCGTGGCGCAGAGCCTGCGCTACGGCGAAAAC
>JBGSIR010000116.1:0-10001 GCA_041742415.1 Fimbriimonadaceae bacterium
TCATCGGCCTGCTGGCGGGCGTTGTGTGCTGCCAGGCCATCTCCATCAAGCACAAGGCGGGCTTCGATGACGCCCTCGACGTGGTGGCGGTTCACGGCGTCGGCGGCTTCCTGGGCTCGATCCTCACGGGCGTCTTTGCCGATTCGGCGGTAAACCCGCTGCTGGGCGAGATCAACCGCGGCCAGCTCATCGCCAACCAGCTCATCGCAGCGGCGGCGGCGGGCGCCTTTGCCTTTGCCGGCAGCTGGCTGATCGGAATGCTGGTGAAGAAGACCGTTGGCCTGCGCGCCGACGACGACCACGAAGAGCAGGGCCTGGACCAGGCCGTGCACGGCGAGATCGGATACGGCTTCGAGCCCGTGATGCACGGGGCCGAAGCTGACCTTCGCTGAGGCTTGACCAGAGCTCTGGGCCGGCTGAACCGCTCCACCAAGCCTGGGGGAGCGGTTCAGCAAGGCTCAAGCTGGTCCGGCTTAGTCCTCTACGTGCAGATTGTCCAGCTCGCCTGTGCGCTTGGCGCTCGGGCGGGCGCGGAGGGTGGCCCAATCGCGCAGGTCTTCAATCTCCTCGCGCATCATTCGGCTCAGCGGCACCTGGGTGCGCGCCTCTTCGCTCACGTCCTTAAAGCTCACCTCGCGGTCCTCAAAAAAGGCGTGGTTCATGGCGCCGATCACGAGCTGCTCCAGCTCGGCTCCGCTGAAGCCCTTGGTGCGGCGCGCCAGCTCGGCGATCTTGAACTTCTTGGGGTCGCGGCCTCGGCGGGAGAGGTGGATGGAGAGGATCTCCTTGCGCTCCTCAAGTTCGGGCAGGTCAATGAAGAAGATTTCGTCGAAGCGGCCCTTGCGCAGCAGCTCCGGCGGCAGGGCGCTCACGTCGTTGGCGGTGGCGATGAGGAAGACCGGCTTGGTCTTTTCCTGCATCCAGGTGAGGAAGGTGCTGAAGACGCGGGCGGTGGTCCCGCTGTCGCTCACTCCGCCGCCGCTGGCTCCTGCGAAGCCCTTCTCCATCTCGTCCATCCACAGGCAGCAGGGAGCGAGCGATTCGGCGATGCGGATGGCCTTGCGCATGTTCTGCTCGCTCTGGCCGACGAGGCTGCCAAAGATGCGGCCCACGTCGAGCTTAAGCATGGGGAGCTGATAGGCGCTGGCGACGGCTTTGGCAATGAGCGACTTGCCGCAGCCCTGCACGCCGATCATCAGGACGCCTTTGGGCACAGGGATGCCGTAGTCGCGGGCGGCGTCGCTGAAGCTCTTGCTGCGCTTCTCCAGCCACTCCTTCAGCAGCTCGTGCCCGCCCACGTCGCTGAGCGAGTTGGAGGACGGATAGAACGTCAGAACCTCGGTCTTCCGCACGATCTGCTTCTTTTCTTCGATGACTTGGTCGACGGCGATCTTCTTCTTTTCGACGAGGCTGCGGGCAAAGGCGCTTTCGATTTCGTCCGAGGTGAGGCCCTGGGCGCTGCGGATGATGTTCTCCTTGTCCTCGGCCTCCAGGGTGGTGTCGATGGCCTCATTGCCCCGCACGGCGGCGAGCACAGCGTCGAGCTGCTTTTCGATCTCCTCGGGGCCGGGCATGGGGAACTCCATCACCGTGACCTCCTTTTCCAGCTCAATGGGCAGCGTGAGGCTGGGGCTCACCAGGAAGAGGGTGCTGGATCGGCTGCGCATCCGCTCGGCGAGGTCGCGGAGCAGTCGCACCACCCGGTTGTCCCGCAGGTAAGGGTGGAAGTCGCGGAGCAGGAAAATGGTGAATTCGGGGGCTTCGTGAACCTGGGCCAGAGCCTCCAGCTCGCCGGGCAGATTGCTGGCGCCAGAGCTGGTCTTGCGGACGGTGGGCTTCATGCCCTGGGTCACCGACCAAGTGTGGAACTGGCGCCCGAGCTTTTCGGAGACTCCCCGCACGGCCGCTTCGACCCGCGCCTCCTCCCAAGAATTGATCCACACGAGCGGGTACTTGGCCCGCACCATCACTTCAATCTCGCGCAAGGCGTCCACGGCGCGAAGTTACCTGCCCGGAGGCTTTGAGGTTGCGGCCCACTCCCCCCGCACTCCCCCACCCGCGTCGGGCGGGGGGAGCGGAATCGGGCTCCAGTGGGCCATCTAGATTCTATGTGCCGATAAAGTGATCAGGGCACATTTTTCTCGTCATCCAACAGCTTCTGAACTTCCGCGAGCAGAATTGGCAGGTGGTCGACAGTGATTTTCCAGATCACATCAGGGTCGATATCCCAATAGCGATGGACCAAAAGATCTCGAAAGCGGGAGATCGCCTGCGAATCGGTGATGAAGCCTGCGTCATCGAGGCGGCTCCACTGCTTAACGGCCTCACCGATGATGCCGAGGTTGCGCTCAACAGCCGCCTGAAGAACTCGATCAGTTCGGAATTCATCTTGAGACTTGCCCGAAAGAAATGCCAAGGCCTCTTCGCCAAATGCGAGAATGTCCTGCAGCCATGGCCCCGCGCTATGCCGCGAAGACACTTTGGGCTCCACTTTCAAGGCTTTCACGCCACCATGGGCGCAGCATCTTCTCCGGAATCAAGTCGCACGGAGTCTGCAGCAGATTCTCAAGCCCGAGAAGCATGCCCATGAGCTGGCTGAAAGCGTTCATTCCCTCCGGAGGCTCGCCGAAGACCACCAGAAAATCGAAGTCGCTGTCCTCCCGGGCCATGCCTGGCTCTGCGCGAGAGCCTGTCAGGCGGAGGCGCAGTACTCCGTGTTCGCGGCAGAGCCTGTGGATCGCCTCAAGCTGTCCGGGCGTGAACGGAGGGGCCATCCGTTCTATTTTACGCGAGTGGCGCAGATTTGAAGCAATGACCATGGCCCGCTCTGGCGGTCCCCATTTGATGAGCGGCGGCGTCAGCCGGATTTGCCGATGCTGTCCAGAATCAAAACCCAGTCCTGATCTGGGCCGGAGGAGGGCGGGGTGAAGTCTTGGGGGGAGCCCTCCGGCACGATCCAGGCGGGGAGCTCGATGCCGCTTCGGGGATCCATCCAAACGGCGGCCAGCCTGCCGGGCTGGAGACGGCTCAGATCCAGCGTGAACCGGTCGCCCATGGGAGTGTAGACGTAGGCCCACGAGCCGTTTCGGCACCGGAGGGCGCGAATGCGGCGGCGGTGGTCCGCGGGGTTTTCGGAGGTGATGAGCGTCTGGTCGGGGATTCGGGTGAGCGGCGATCGGCTTTGAATCAGCCGCGCGAGGTGGCCGACTTGAGTGGAGCCGGGGAGCTGCAGCGCATCCTTCCAGTCGATGCCGACCGTCCACCGCGCCTTGCCCATGCCTTCGCGGTGAAACTCATAGACTTCGCAGGCTCCATAGGCGTGCCCCGCCGCTCCGCCGAAGACGGATTGGTAAGCCTGCCGCCGCACGTCATAGCCGTTCACGAGGCGGACTCCGGGCTGGTAGGGCACGAGGGCGTTGGTGAGGTTTTCGTAGGCGGGCTCGCCGTCCAGCACCGGTTTGACCGGAGTCAGGGCGTAGTCGCGGTCGATGAGGGCAAAGTGGTTGATGTCCAGGTTGTGCCCGCTCTGCAGCATGTTGAAGTCCATCCAGGGGTCGGCGTGGAACCAGGTTGAGGAGCTTTGACCGCCTTGCGGGTGGTGGGTCATCAGCAGGTCTGTCCGGCCTGCGCTTCGCTCCAGCTCGGCCGCAAACGCCCGAATGATCTCGGCCCATCCGCCGGGCGCGCGGTCGGCGCCGAGCAGCCAAAATATGGACCGCTCGCCAAATCGCTCGCCGAGCCAGCGGGCGTAGGCTTCATGCTTCGCTCTTTCCTCCGGCCCGGGCTCGGGCAGCCCCGCCAGCCAAAAGGGAACCACGGACGGAACGAATCCATAGGCTTCGATGCGGTCCAAAATACGCTCGACCCGGGCGAAGTAGGCCGGGTTGGGGCGGGCCATGTCGTTCTCCAGAAAGGGAAGGTCGCCCGCCAGATTCCCGGAGTCTCGCACGCCCCACGGCACGAGCACGATCTGGATGACATCGAAGCCCTTGCGCCGGCGATCCGAAAGGTAGAGCTCAATCTCGGGATCGGTGAGCCGCGAGGTCATCGTCCAGGCGGTGTCCGAGAGATAGAAGAAGGACTCACCCTGCGCCGTCACGAAGTTCCTGCCGTCCTCGCTGATTTGAATGGCGGGCGGCTGGGCCGTGAGCGTGAGAGCGGCGGCGATCATCGTCGGCAGCATGGGCGTTCGCCGTTCAGAATGCCTGCCTTTGGCGGGTGTTCGACAATTTTGGTTCGAGGATTCGATGGGTGCCCGATCGACGGCGCAAGCCCGCTCCCCCCGCCCTCCCCCACCCACCCACCCGCGTCGGGCGGGGGGAGCGGGAAAGGTGGGGGGAATTTTTCGGCAGAGCCTGCTCCATTTGGAGACTGTCTTTCGATGCACGCCGCCTGCCTTGGAGAGCCTCGGTTGGTCAGCTCTCCTTGTACTTGGCCTCAAGCAGCAGCGACTCTTGAGTGTTGAGGCCAAGGTTGACCATCGCCGCAATACAGAGATAGGGTAAAGATGCGCTGATAATTGCCGCCACAGACAGAATGTCCTCCCGTTTCGGCTGAAGTATCCAATGGATTAGGGGAATCAAAAACAGCATAGACAGATAGAATCCTGCCGTAATGAGTCTCGTCTTTCGATTATATTCTTTGGCAAGCTCTCGTGAGACTTTCTTGAGACGGCGTTTGGGAACCAATGCGTTGAACAGCGCTTTTGGGCCAACTGCGCCAAGAGTCGAAAAACACATCAAGGCCAACGCCACGAGAATGCTTAGGACGGCTTCGAGAGAGTAGTCCTGAAACCACATGGAAAAGACCAGGGACGCGTCAGATCTGTATCGTGAGAAGATCCAGGACAAAACGGGAAGGCACAGCATCGCCTGGGCCGTTGCTAAGCCCATGGCAAACGCCACCGGCCAAATTTGAATGCCTGCGACCATGCGCTTTCGGCGCTGGAACAGGCTCACGAGAATCGGCCCGGTGATCACACCGGTCCAAGCGCTCAAAAAGGCGAACGCTGCGCCCGCCTGAAGCGCTGCGGGCGGCTCCCAGCCCACTTTGATCTCATCGACTGACTCGCTGAGCCGAAGGCGCCACACCGTCTCCTGATTTTCGGTTGTTGGCGTGGCAGGCTCCTCGCCGCCCCAGTCAACGACGGCAGGCTCCAAAGCGGAGATCCTCAGCCGCGAACCTTCAGGAAGCTGGGCCGCCTGAGCGATTTGGCGGATCGAGAGGGGCTTGAGCCTTCCGACGGGCAGCCGCCAAATGACCACCGTGCCGCCGCGTTCGCGAAGTCTCTGTTCGAGCGGTGGAGTCTCCGGATAGAGCGCCGCAAGCGCCCTCTGCTGCTCAGCGCCAGACAGCGGCCCGCCGTTCGCCACCACCATCAGCCGGTCGTTAGCGACGGCAATGGACAAGATCGGATCAGGCTTGCTGGCCGTCTGCGCAAAACACGCCGCCCACGCCGCCCAAGCTAGGACTATCCCAAGCCAACGCACGAGGAGATTATAGCAATGCGGCGAAAAGACGTAGACTAAAGACAATGTCCATCGTCCGCTACGACACCCCCCTCCGGCTGAGCGGGGACTTCAGTCCGAAGGGAGACCAGGCCACCGCCATCGCGGGGCTGGTGGAGGGGCTGGACAGCGGATTTCGGTTTCAGACGATGCTCGGCGCCACCGGCACGGGCAAGACGTTCACCATGGCAAGCATCATCGAGGCCACCCAGCGGCCTGCGCTTATCATCGCGCACAACAAGACTCTTGCCGCGCAGCTTTGCCAGGAGTTTCGCTCGTTCTTCCCCGAAAACTCGGTGGAATACTTTATCAGCTACTACGACTACTATCAGCCGGAAGCCTATGTGCCAGGCGCTGACCTCTATATTGAAAAAGACAGCAGCAGCAACGAGGAGATCGAGCGGCTCCGCCACTCGGCCACCCAGGCTCTTTTGGAGCGGCGGGATGTGGTGGTGATCGCTTCGGTCAGCTGCATCTATGGCCTGGGCTCGCCGGATGTCTACGCGGACAGCGTGGTGACTTTTGAAGTCGGAAAGGACTTTCCGATGGACGACATCATGACGCGGCTGATCCAGATGCAGTTCACCCGCAACAACTTTTCTCTGGAGCGAGGCACGTTTCGGGTGCAGGGCGATGTCATCGACATTCAGCCGAAAGATGAAGAAGTCGTGACCCGCGTGGAGCTTTTTGGCGACACCGTCGAGCGCATCCGTATTCTGGACCCGCTGACTCAGGACGTCATCGATCAACCCGACCGATGCAGCATCTTTCCCGCCACCCACTATGTGACTCCCTGGGAGCGCGTCGAGACGGTGCTGGAGCAGATCGAGAAAGAGCGCGACGAGCAGGTGGCCTTCTTTGAGAAGAATGGCAAGCTGCTTGAGGCGCAGCGCCTGCTGCAAAGGGTGAATTTCGATCTGGAGATGATCCGCGAAGTGGGGTTCTGCAACGGAATCGAAAACTACTCCCGCCTCTTCGATGGCCGCGCCTCCGGCACGGCGCCCTACACGCTGCTGGACTTTTTGCCAAAGGATGCGATTGTCTTTATCGACGAAAGCCACCAAACCCTGCCCCAGGTGCGGGCGATGTTCAACGGCGACCAGCAGCGCAAGTCGGTGCTGGTGGACTACGGATTTCGCCTGCCCAGCGCGCTGGACAACCGGCCGCTGAAGTTCGAGGAGTTCCTGGAGCGGGTGCCGCAGGTGGTCTTTGTGAGCGCCACGCCCGGCCCCTTCGAGGACGAGAACGAATCGAACCGCGTCCAGCAGGTCATCCGCCCGACCTTCATCGTTGACCCTGAAATCTCGGTCCGCCCGACCAAGGGCCAGATTGATGATCTCATCAACGAGGTGCAGGAGCGGGTGCGGCGAGGCGAGCGCACGCTGGTGACCACGCTCACCAAGCGCATGGCCGAAGACCTTTCGGCGTACCTTAGCGATGTCAACGTCAAGGTCAACTACATCCACTCCAACATCCATTCGCTGGAGCGGCCCGAAATCTTGAAAGACCTGCGGACGGGCGTCTATGATGTGGTGGTCGGCGTCAACCTCCTGCGCGAAGGCTTGGACCTTCCGGAAGTGACACTTGTTGCCATTTTGGATGCCGATAAGGAAGGCTTTCTGCGAAGCGAAACTTCGCTGATCCAAACCATCGGCCGCGCCGCCCGAAACGTGAACGGCAAAGTGATCATGTACGCCGACGTCATCACACGTTCGATGCAGGCGGCTATTGAGGAAACGAACCGTCGCCGCGCAATCCAGGAGGAATACAACCAAAAGCACGGCATTGAGCCGGCGACAGTGAAGAAGATTGTGCGTGACACGGTGCGGATGCCGGACGCCGTGCGTGAGCTGCAGGCTCAGTACAACGAAAGCGCGGCGCAAAAGGTTATTGATGGCGACGTGGCGCTGCGCCTCGAGGACATCCCGGTACTCATCGCTGCCCTCGAAAAGCGGATGAAGGAGCACGCCAAGGCGATGGAGTTTGAAAAGGCGGGCGAGGTGCGCGACGAGATCGCGGCGCTGCGCAAGATGGCGGGCCTCAGCGACGGCCGCAAAATCGGCCAAGAAAAGCGCCGCCTGCCGGGCCGCAGCCGCTACAACGGCAAGTAGCCGCTCAAAATTGCCGATGATCGTGCCCTTTGCGTGTGAAATGGCTCCAGAATGGAAAGGCTCACCGGGCTTATCGCTCGCGGCAGCAGAGCAGTTCAAATGAAGAAACTTCTGATCCTCGGCCTCGCCCTATTCACCCTGGCCCTCAGCGCCGGATGCGGACCCGCCGAAGAGGCTTCCGGTGAGCCCGAGATGGACGGCGTGGAGTCTGCAGCCGAGGGCGCGGCCAAGGACGAAGCCATGAAAGACATGGGCGACGAAATGCCGGACGGCTATGAGTCGGACGAAGAAGCCGCGGCCAAGGACGAAGCCATGAAGGACATGGGCGACGGCAGCTGAGTTTCATAAGCCCTTCGCGTTTCTGCGGCGGTGAAGTCATTTCTCCGCCGCCATCATGTCTGCAGCGCCGCGGGTAAATTCGCCCGCATGGCCTCGCGCCTTCCAAGAAAGTCGCCCGAATCCCTCGGAATCCCGAGCGCGTCGCTTTTGAAGCTCATTCAGCGGTGGGAGCGGCAGGAGGTGCATTCGTTTATGGTGGTGCGGCACGGCGCCGTGGCGGCCGAGGGAGCGTGGGCGCCTTACAAGATCGATTCGCCGCACGTGCTCTATTCGCTCAGCAAAAGCTTCGCGGCGACAGCGGTGGGGCTGGCCGTGGGCGAGGGGCGGCTGGGCCTGGACGACCGCCTGGCCGACCATTTCCCCGACAAGATGCCCGCGAGCCCAGGCGAAAACCTTCGCCAGATGAGGGTGCGGGACCTGCTGAGCATGAGCTGCGGCCACCAGACCGAAGCTTGGCCCGGGCGCGGATGGGGCGAGGGAAGCGACCTTGTCAGCGGATTCCTGGCCCACCCCGTGCCCGACAAGCCCGGTCAGAAGTTCTTCTACAACTCCTTGGCGACCTACATGTGCTCGGCGCTGGTGCAAAAGCTCACGGGCCAGCGCATTCGCGATTACCTGGGGCCGCGCCTGCTTCAGCCGCTTGGCATCGAGACTCCCGAGTGGGATCAATCGCCGGAAAAGGTGGATTTCGGCGGGTGGGGCCTGCACCTGCGCACTGAAGACATCGCCAAGTTCGGCCAGCTCTGCCTGCAGAACGGTGTTTGGGAAGGAAAGCGGCTCATCCCCAGCACCTGGATCGCCCAGGCCTCAGCCAAACAGGTGAGCAACGGCGACTCCGGCTCCAGCGACTGGTCGCACGGCTACGGATTCCAGTTTTGGCGGTGCAAGACCGACTGCTATCGCGGCGACGGCGCCTATGGCCAGCTCTGCGTGGTGATGCCGCAGTTCGACTGCGTGGTGGCGGTGACGGCCTCGGTCGATGACATCCAGGCTGAGCTGGACGCGATCTGGGAAGAGCTGATGCCCGCCCTTGCGCCTGCGCCTCTGCCGCCTTCGTCGGACCACAATCGGCTGATATCGAAATGCGAAGGCCTGCGTTTGGCCCTGCCGCAGCCGGCGGCGGGAGCCAAGTGGGATGAAGGCCTTGCGGGCTCGTGGCGGCTCACGGGATCAGGGCCATTCGACCGTCTGGAGATCACCGCCAGCGCCACTGGCGTTCACCTGGAATTCGATGGCCAAGGCGAAGGCGACGTGGTGGCGGGCTTCAAGGATTGGACGCCTGGCGAGATGCAGGGCGAGGCGGTGGCGGCGGCCTGCGCCTATGCTCCGGGAGGGTTGGCCATGCGGATCAAGTGGACCGGCGGACCTCTGCGCGAGAACTGGACCATCACCCGCACGGGCGACAAGCTGGCCTGGAGCCTCAAGCGCCAGGGCCGCATCGGCGCCCCGGGCGAAGAGTCCGGCACGGGCGAGCGCATCACCCACGCCTAGAAGACAATCCGCATCGGGCGGTCATATTCATCGCAGGAGCCGTCGCCCAAAACGACGGCCCCCCCGGCCGAAAATCGCCGCGCCGAGATCACCAGGACGCAGGCATCCAGAAAGTCGTCCGGCTTGATCTGCCGATGCCGCGCCTCCAGCATGGCTGCGATGTCGGCGCTCGGAAAGGCCGCCGAGAGAAGCTCCAGTCGAAGCTGACGGCCTTCGGGCGTGTGCTTCGAAAAGGGAAGCGGCTCGCCGAAAAGCTGCGCCAAAGCCAGCTCAGGGTGCCCCTCGGCCACCGGGCAGGGCGCCGAGTCGAGCCAGTTGTCCACATCGCGGATCTTGGGGAAGAGATGGTAGGCCTGGATGCTGATGCCCCGCCCGTCGATGGCCTGCTGGATGCCGCTGGCCTGAGAGTGGAATTCGCCCTCCAGCGCGGGCCGTACCGGCGCGGGAAAAAGAGAGGCGCGGCGCGGTGGGATGGCGAGACGCTCGCCGTCTCATTCCTTAAGTCACTGGAGCTGCTGAAGCCGGCGGCAGAGGACACGGTGGTCATCGACAT
>JBGSIR010000117.1:0-3399 GCA_041742415.1 Fimbriimonadaceae bacterium
CTCCGGTTCGGCTGCACTTCATCGCCGGCACATGCCTCCCTCCGAGCGTCTTGACGCCGACCAGCGACAGGCGGCGGCCGGTGAGCCGGGCAGCCGCATCGCGCAGCAGCCGCTCGACGAACTCACGGTCCTGAGCTTCGGCTTCGCTATTGAGAAAAGGAATGTCCTCCAAGAATCCGCGCGGTGTAACTCTTTTAGGCCTGTGCAGGATGAGAACCGCCAAATCTTGATTGGCCAGCATTCCGATTGATAAGCTGTTGCCCAAGGGCCCTCTCTTTCTATGCAGATCGGATCGATGGACTTGACCGCTCAGTGGATGCCCATTGAATCCTGCCGGAGACTCGGCAAGAAGATAGCCCATGCTGGAGCCAGTCGCTTTCTGAAAGGATTCAGCCTTTTGACTCGCAAGATCCGTCTTGACCATGACTTCCAGCATGGCGTTCGTGCTGCTTCTGGCCTTCAGGCGGTATCCAAAGTCTTCCCGCTCACTCTCGGATATCTCGGTAAATCCTCTTTCCTTGATAGCCGGTAAGTCCAGATAGGTGTCCGTGGCGAAAGATGCAAGCGGCATGGCCCCGATCAAAAGTGAATACAGAACTTCTTTCATACTTGTATCGGAATAGGTTGAGTTATCGCGCGAGCGCATCCAGCATTGATTGAGGCGCCCACCACTTGCCGTCCTTCCAGGCCACGGGACTGCCGAAGGTTTGCCGCTTGCCCTTGACGACGGCCTCTTGGCTGCCGAGGATGAGGTCGGCTGAGCCTCGGGGGCCCTTGAGGTGGAGGAGGCCGGGAGACTTGACAGTGGGCGTGTCCATGTTCTGCAGCATGCTCCAGACCTTCAGATCGCCATAAAGGACTCCGGTTCGGCTGCACTTCATCGCCGGCACATGCCTGCCTCCGAGCGTCTTGACGCCCACCAGCGACAGTCGGCGGCCGGTGAGCCGGGCCGAGGATTCCCGATAGACTCGCTCAACAATCTCTTCGGCATAATTGGCAGGCAAGTCTTCCAAGAAGCCGCGCTCGGTCAGCTTCTTGGGGCCAATGAAATCCACGGAAAGGATCGTCTGGTTCGCTAGGCCCCTAAGAGTGGTGAGGCTGCCTATGCTGTCTCCTGGCCTGCTCCTGCTGATTTGGCCGGATAGCCTGTAGCCGCTGAAGCCAATCGGTTCGGAAGAGGCGACATGGTCCACGGCCGAGCCGATTGCTTCGGCCATGGCTTGTTTGAGGCTGCCCGACTTGCTGATGTGCAGGCCATCGTACACACTGATGAGTATAGAAGCTCCGTCCTTTCGCCTTGCCATCAAATCAAACTCTTCTTCGACGTGAGGGAGAAGTGATTCTTCACTTGAAGACCTTATTATTTCGAACCCCCATCCACTCAGGAAGGGAAGATCTGCAAGCGGTGATGCCATTAAAGAGGCCGGATTGGCTGCCGCGGCGAGTGCGAGGAAAGCCTTCTTTGAGGCGTGTTTCATGTCGTCTATGATTGCTCAGCCGAGGTCGGCGATGATTTTTAGACTGGACTCCGGCATCCACCACTTGCCTTGGTGATAGATGACGGAGCCGGAGCTGGGGCGCCATTTGCCGTTGATCATGACGCCGTGCGCTCCGATGGGGACTCTGATCACGTCTTGCCTCCGTTTAAGGACGATGACATCGCTGTTTTGGGCCCGCTCCATGCTCCAGCCGCGCAGGGATGTCCAAATGTTCAGGTCGCCCGCGATCTGCTTTGTCCTCTTGGAGACCAAGCTTGGAATGTTTCGATTGGCGACCCGACGAATGTTGAGCGAGCCCTGGTCCAGCCCAGAAGCGACGGCAGCCGTCAGCCGTGCGGCCCGCTCAACCCACAGCTTTCTTTCCGCCGAGTGCTTGATCTCCTTCAAATAGCCCTGATCATCCATTGTCACATCCCGAAAGGAGGCTTGGATGTGAATGCCATTCACCAAAGCCTTAATGCTGTAGCTGTTCCAGTACTCATGCCATAAGAAACTAGATCCCATGGGCTTGCCCGAAGGGGTCTGATTTTGTTCAAAGTCGAGCCCAGCATTCGTCAACAGCTCTGGCTCTCGCAGAGAAGTCCAGTTCCGGCTTTCGACCGCGTGCGTCGATACAGTGAGTTGAAGCTTGAGTTCTTCATTCTCGGCCACAAGTGAAGCGCTGCTGGGCTGACCGGGCTTGTCTTGGATCAAGTACTTTGATGTGAAGCCGATGTCCTTCAACCAGACCTTTGTCAGGCTCTCTAGGTCAGGCATCGGTTCTTGGATGAGGAGTGTCGGAAGCGAAAGGATGTGCATCATTTTGAATCCTCGTCCAACTGTCAGCCGAGCTCGGCAATGATTTTGAGCGCCGATTCTGGCGCCCAGCATTGCCCGTCGCGCAGGGCGATGGTGTCGGTGGCGGGTTTCCATTCTCCGTTGACAAACATGCCAAATGCTCCGATGGGCGCCTTGAGGGTGTCTTGGCCCCTGGCAAGGATGAGGGAAAGGCCATCTTCGGATTCGGAAACCTTCCAATCGGTTGGCTTCACCCATTCGGAGAGGATGGCAAAGGCCTCCTTCGTCTTTGGCGAGCGGGCCGCGGCCGTCGCTCGTCCCGCGACGGAGCCGATCCCCTCGGCCGTCAAGTTCTCACCCACGAAGCCCGCCAAAGTGAGCCGCGCCAGCCGCTCGCAAAAGAGCTTGGACTCTGTGGAAAGCTCCGCGGGCTCAGCATCCCCCCTGTTAGGCTCCCAATAGACTGCCAGGACAGATGCGCCCACATAGATGCTGTTGCCGAGGATGCCGAAGTCATGCCTGGCTGCCGAATTTGGATAAACCTCGTGTTCAAGTCCTGCCGGGATTCCCGAAGAAAGCGGCGGATTCCCTTTGAGCGGGGCGCCGCTATTCCAATTGCCAATGTGTCGAATGGCAGACCATTCCCCTTCTCTTGGCTGAAGCACTTCCAGCCTAATGGAGTGAAGCGCAGACTCAATCGATTTTCTCCCCCGCATATTTGACCGGAGGCGAGGCAAGGTGGGTGATAAATCGACTCCGGTGTTGACAATTGTCCAGCCTTCTTGCCTCAGAAGATCGACTGGAAAAGAGTGTGGCGGGGTGGCAAGGGCGGCGGCGAGGGCGAGGTTCAGCAAGGGGCTGCTCCCTGCCTCATGCCACCGCTCGAAAGAACCGGCTTCTGGCGCCCGCCTGAGCGAAGCCAGGTCAAGCTTTTGGAGCAGCGCTCCTCGTCCATGCCCTAATGTTAAGAACCATGCCCGAGCCAGTCGTCGCCAAAAGACCTATCAGGCAGCCGGGCGGAGGCGGGCGGCGAGGTGGCGGGGCTCCAGCTCTTCGTCGGCGGGTTTGGCCATGACGGCGGCGCGCTCCATGGCGTTTTCCAGCTCGCGCACGTTGCCCGGCC
>JBGSIR010000118.1:0-1692 GCA_041742415.1 Fimbriimonadaceae bacterium
CGCTGAAGCTGGGCGAGGCCGGCGGCATGGAGAAGTGGACGCAGCCGGACATCCGCGTGCCGAGCAATCTGCCGGAGTTTCGCGAGCTTGCCAAGCAGTACGCGGGCGACGCCGTGCTGGCCATGGACGCCGCCGAGCGCATCCGCATGGGCGTCTATCGAAGGCTTCGGGTGAACGCGGGCATCGGAGTGATGCGAGACGCCCAAGAAGTGCTCTCCAGCGGCGAAGGGGTGTGCCGCGACCACGCGGTGCTCATGGCCGCCTTGCTGCGCTCTGTTGGCATTCCCACCAGACTTGTCAACGGAATCGTGCACCAGGACGGAAGGTTCTATTATCATGCGTGGGTGGAGGCATGGAACGGCAGCGCCTGGATCGGATTCGACTCCACGCGCCCGGCTCCGCGCCTCACGGCGGGACACATCAAAACGGTGCAGGGCGGCGTGAGCGATGTGATGGTGGGCTTTCTGATTGACGGAGCCGAAATCGAAGTCCTGCCATCGGGAGGAAATTGATGGCGAAGGGGAGCCAAGGCAAAGCCAAGACCAAGCTGGCGAGGGCGCCGGGAGACGACAAGGACAGCCTGTCTCCGAAGAACGTCGCCGTCATTCGCTTGGGCACGGGCATCGTCTTTGGCGTCTTGGGCGCCATCGCCAGCCTTGCCTGGCTGCCGCCGCTGCTGAAGCAGCTCGTCAACCGCCTGGCCGATTCGATGACGCCCGGCCCGGGAAGCGGTCCGGTTGATCTGCCCGCGATTGAGATCCCTCTTGCTCTGCTCGGCTTTGTCGTGGGGGGCTTCATTGGCTCGCTCTTGGCTGGCCTCACCATTCGCCTTGCCCGCGCCTGGGAGCGCATGGCCACCGGCGAAAAGGTCGATGTCTTTATCGGCGGCTTTTTGGGGCTGGTTGCAGCCATGCCGTTTGTCGTCCTCTTCCAGACCCTCCAGGCGGCCACGCCGGTCGTCTTGGTCGGCCTGATCCTCTTTTTTGCCGCCATCTCCATCTACATGCTTCGCACCATGCGCGAGGCCCTGCCATGGCACAAGAAGGGCCGCGAGGTGAAGCACGTCGGCATCAAGGTGCTCGATACCAACATCCTCATCGACGGCCGCATCTTGGACCTCGCCCGCGCCGGATTCTTGGATGGCGACCTCTATGTGGCCGGATTCGTTCTGAGCGAGCTTCAGCACATCGCCGATTCGAGCGACGCCGGAAAGCGGCAGCGCGGTCGGCGCGGTCTCGACGTCTTGAAGAGTCTCCAGGCCGAGTTCCCGCTCATCGTTGGCGAATATGACGATCTGGTGGGCGAAGTGAAGGAAGTGGACGCCGCGCTGGTGGTGCTGGCCCGCGAAGTGGGCGGCGACCTGGTGACCAACGACTACAACCTCAACTCGGTGGCCAGCGCAAACGGCATTCGCGTGCTGAACATCAACGACGCCGCCGTGGCGCTCCGCTTGGCGCTGATGCCGGGCGAGCCGCTCAAGGTGCAGCTCATCCGCGAAGGCAGCCAGCATGGCCAAGGGGTCGGCTATATGGAGGACGGCACGATGGTCGTGGTGGAAGGCGGCGCGCCGATGATCGGCCAAACCATCGAGGCCGAGGTGACGCAGGTCATCCAGACCGACCGCGGCAAGATGGTCTTTGCCTCGGTGGACGAAGCCCCCGAGCGGGCCGCCCGCCGGCGATGATCTCGGCG
>JBGSIR010000119.1:0-3281 GCA_041742415.1 Fimbriimonadaceae bacterium
TCAGGCGCAGGTCTGGATTCGCCTGTTTGCCGGCGAGGGGCGCAGCGGAGATTGGGAGCTGACGGTCTGCGGCGCGACGGGGTGGGAGGCCCTGCTCCCGCCCAGCGTTCACGACCGGGTGATCGAGCTGGACCAGTGGCCAGAGGGCTGGGATTTTGCCGCCAGCCTGCCGCCCGGCCAAACATTCTGCTGGAGCCGGGCGGGGCAAGTGCTCATGGTCGGACTGCCGACCGAAGAGGCCTGGGAAGAGCTGCTGGAGAGCCTGGACTAGCCGCCGCGATTGGAGGTGATGGCCAGAGCCTGTGCGCCGCGCGGCGGAATGAAGCTCGCGCTGAAATCGGCGGGCGCCTGGGCGTGGAAGACCGAAGCGGTCCACGCTCGGCGGTCCTCGAAGTCGCCGCTCCACTGAACCCGCTCAAACGAGGCGTTCTGCAGATAGGCTCCCATCGAATCGTAGCCAATGCGGTAGCGCAGGCTGCTGGGCGCGGGATTGGAGCCGGCAGAAATCACTTCGTCGCCCACCAGGCTCAGGCGTCCGCCGGAATTCCAGGGGGACCAAGTGGCGCTGAGCGCGGAGCCGGAGGTGTAGGCCTCGGTGAGCAGTCGGATGCCAAAGCTGGCGTCGGCCATGGTCCAGCGGTCGGCCATCAGGAGCATGCGGCGCAGCGCCGGGATGCCTTGGTCGCCTTGGGCGGAGCCGTAGGCGGTGGAGCTGTAGGCGTTTCGCGCCGGCCAGTAAGCCCAAATCGTGGCGCCATCTCCGACAATGCGCGAATCGAGCGCGCCGGCCACATAGGTGTTCTGCTCAAAGTAAGGCCGGTTCACGCCGGGGGTGGCGTCGATCCAAACGGCAGAGACCACGCGCATCGGCTGCTGAGTGCGGCCAACGGTCACCCATCCATTCACCTCAATGGTGGCCTGGGGGTGCTGGCTGATTCTGCCCAGAGCCTCGGCCATCACCTGACGGGCCGCCGGACTGGTGTCGGGGGCGGGCGCAGGCTGGGCGAAGACAGCAATGGCAACAAAGGCGGCCGGCATGGTTACTGCTTGGTTTGACTGCGGCCAGGCAAACCCTGTTCCCAGGGTACCCTTCCGCGCTAGGCCGAGCCCCTTGGTTCGGGAGGTCGCCCATGGAAAAAGCTGAATCTTACGAGTCGTCGCGCCTGTACCGCCTGCGTCACAGCGCCGCCCACCTGATGGCCCAAGCCATCACCGAGCTCTTTCCGGGAGCCGCGCTGGCCATCGGTCCGCCCATCGAAAGCGGTTTCTACTACGACATTGAGTTCAAAGAAGCCATCACCGAGGCCGACCTCAAGTCGATCGACAAGCGCATGCGCGAGCTGGCGAAGCTCAACCTGCCCATCGAGCGCCGCGTGGCCGCGAGCCGCGAAGAGGCCCGCGAAGTCATCCTGAAGGAGTGCACCCACGGCCAGGGAGAGGAGACGGCCAAGTTCAAGCTGCTCCTGCTGGACATGGTGCCCGAAGGCGACGAGATCAGCTTTTACGATCAGAAGGTGGTGGACCGCAAGGGTGACGAGCGCCGCTTCATCGACCTCTGCCGCGGCCCGCACATCGAAGCGACCGGCGAGATCAAGCATTTCAAGCTGATGAGCATTGCCGGAGCCTATTGGCGCGGCGACGCCAAGGGCCCCCAGCTCACCCGCATCTACGGCACGGCTTTCGAGACCCGCGAAGAGCTGGACGAGCACCTGCACTTCCTGGAGGAGGCCAAAAAGCGCGACCACCGGAGGCTGGGCCGCGAGCTGGAGCTGTTTGTCTTCAGCGAAGTGGTCGGCCAGGGCCTGCCGCTCTGGCTGCCCAAGGGCACGGTGCTGCGCGAGGTGATGACCGGCTTTCTCAAGGAGCAGCAGGTGCGCATGGGCTACCAGCCAGTGGTGACCCCCAACATCGGCTTGAAGAAGCTCTTCGAGACCAGCGGCCACCTGCCCACCTACCAGGAAAAGGTCTTCCCGCTGATGGATGATGAGGAGGGTTCGACCTTCGTCCTCAAGCCGATGAACTGCCCCTTTCACATCGAAATCTACAAGTCTTCGATGAGAAGTTATCGAGATCTGCCGATTCGCTATGCCGAGTTCGGCACGGTCTATCGGTATGAGCAGAGCGGCGAGCTGAGCGGAATCCTGCGCGCGCGCGGCTTTACTCAGGACGACGCCCACCTCTTTGTCCGGCCCGATCAGCTCCTCGAAGAGTTCAAGGGAGTCGTCCGGTTGATGCGCACGGTCCTCAGCCGCCTCGGCCTCACCGAGTTCCGCGCCCGCATCGGCACCCGCGACCCCTCCAGCGAGAAGTACGTGGGCAGCGACGAGAACTGGAGCCTCGCCGAAAGCGCCATCATCCAGGCCTGCCAAGAGATGGAGCTGGAGTACTTCGTGAGCGAAGGCGACGCCGCCTTTTATGGCCCCAAGCTCGACCTCGTGATCAAAGACGCTCTGCGCCGCGACTGGCAGATGGGCACCGTGCAGGTGGACTACAACCTGCCCGAGCGGTTCAAGCTGGAGTACATCGGCGAGGACAGCCAGCCGCACCGCCCGGTGATGATCCACCGCGCCCCCTTCGGCAGCATGGAGCGCATGATCGGCCTGCTCACCGAGCAGTACGCCGGCGCATTCCCGTTTTGGCTGGCGCCGGTGCAGGTCATCCTGCTCCCGATTTCCGACCGCCACAACGCCTATGCCAGCGCCATCGCCGAGACCCTCCAGGGCTGGCCGATGGCCGGGGAGCCGGAGGGCGAGCAGCAGGCCTTCTCCCCCTGGTCCGCCGCGCCGCTGGGCTTGCGGGTCGAGGTGGACGAAAGCCGCAACACCCTCGGCAAAAAAATCCGCTCCGCCAGCAAATCCAAGGCTCCGGTGATGATCGTGGTGGGCGACCAAGACTGCGAAGCGGGAACCGCCGCTTTGCGCCTTCGTGATGGCGGCGACCTGGGCTCACTGCCATTGGCCGAGGTCTTTGCCAAGCTGACGGAGATGACTTCAGCGTAGTCGGAAAAGCGGCGAGATCGCCGGAGTTTCTTTAACAAAACGTTAAGAAGGCTCCGCATCGGGGATGATAGGGGTGATGAAAAAGTCCGCCCTGGTTGTCGGAGCGATCTCCCTGGTTGGCCTGCTCGGCTGGGCGGCCTCGCGCCGCGTGGAGCTGGGCGCTCAGCCGGGCGGCGGCTGGCTGGTTTCCACCGGGCAAATGGTGACCCCCTGGGGCCGCCAGACTTTGATGCCGGGAGTGCGGCCCAAGGCGGCCGCTTGGAGCCCCGACGGCCGCTCGCT
>JBGSIR010000120.1:0-4746 GCA_041742415.1 Fimbriimonadaceae bacterium
CTCGGCCAGGCAGCCACCGACCCGCGCATCCTGGCCGCCCTTCCCATGAGCCCAAGCCTGCCCGGCCGCGGCGGCGCCTCAAGCTTTAGCCAGGTCTCCATTCCCTGGCTGCTGATGACGGGCACCAAAGACGACTCGCCCATCGGCGACACCAGCCCGGAAGAGCGCACCAAGGTCTACCCCGCCCTGCCGAACTCGATCGACCGCTACCAGATCAACCTCTGGGAAGCCACCCACGGCGCCTTCGGGCAAGCTGACCGAGCCCGAAACCTCGGCAGCCGAAACCCGAACCACCACCGCGTCATCCTCGCGCTCTCCACGGCCTTTTGGGACGCCTACCTGATGAAGAACGCCGAGGCCAAAGCCTGGCTCCAGGGTCCGGCGGCGCGTTCGGTGATGGAGGAAAAGGACGACTGGAAGGTCGGTCTGGCTCAAAACTGATCGCTTCGCTTGAGCCAATCCTGCCAATTCTGGGCGGTGTGAAAGATGTTGAGGACCGTCATCTGGTCCTCAACCAACTGCACAAAAGCAATGTGGCCGTGGCCTCTGCCGGGCCTCATCATCACTGCGTAAAGCGGCGGATCCTCGCTGATTTTTCTCATCGGCCAACGGCCCTCTGCGGCGCCGTCCAGGCAGTCGAACAGGAATTGCAGATAGCGATCAGCCCTCGATTCGCCGTATTCATCCGCATTCCAGGCCCAGATCATTCGAAGACTGCGCCTCGCGGGATCGGTGTATGAGATGTTCAAACGGCCTTTTCCAGGCGAGCCTTGCGAAGCTTCTCGATGTCTGATCGGATGTCGTCGACCGTACCGAGTTCCTCAGTGCTCAAATCCTCGGCCTGCTGCTTCAAGTGAGCCAACAGATCGGGAGTGATGAACGAGGGCATTACCGGCTCATCCAGCATCTCGGCGAGCAGCTCACTCGATGTCTTGCCCTGCTCGGCCGCTCGCTGAGCGAGGATGAGGAATGGGTCAGCGGCCATAACTCCATTTTACGCTAGTCGGCGCCGCCTTAAGCATTGGAATCACGGCTAGCCGGCCGGAAAGCCACAGCCGCCACAAGCCCAGGCAGAACCGGACAGACCACAGCATGCACAAGGGCATCGCCCCAGGTCAGGCTTGCATCGTTTCCCTTCAGAGCCTGAAAAATGGGAAATAAAGTGAGGAAGAGGACGGCAACGAGGGCCCCAATCGGCGGAAGCGGCGAGAACCCCTTGCCACGACGGTTTCTCCTTCGGGCGAGAAGGAGAAACACGCTCCACTCCAAGGAGGCGAGGCAGGCAAGAGCCAGGCCATATAGCAGCCCGGATTGCCAGCCCCAAGCCATGGCATCAGCCAGGAACGTTGGCCAGCTCGGCCTTCAGCTTGTTGATGAGGTCGATGCTCTCGGGGTCCACGCCATAGAGCGCGGCCAAATACAGCGAGACATAGTCGCCGAGGAAGACGGTGCTCAGCATGCGCTCCAGCAGGGTCTCGCCGCGGGCTTTGACGTTGTGGTTGACGGCGTAGCCGCTGATGAGCTCGGCGGTGACGCGGCCGCGGGCCTCCATCTTGGCGCTCTCGCGGCCATCGGTGAGGGTGAGGAGAGCCCAGCCGTTGGGGCTTTGAATCTTGGAATTGTGCCAGCCGAGGACTTCGTTGTGGCAAAGCTCGGGATAGGTGTGGCTGAAGGCCATGGCCTTGGCGTTTTCGCAGAGCTGGCCCTTCCAGCGGTAGGCCGCGGCTCCCTGCCATCCGCCCAGTCCATAGACCACGATCGGCTTGCCGTAGCAGATGCGGGCGAGCTTCTTGGCTTCGTTGTCCTGCTCCAGGCGGCCGACGCCCCAGAAGGTCTGCGACCCGCGCAGCACGGCGGCGGCGGAGGCGATGTCCTGGTTCGGCAGAAGGCCAAGCTTGACGGCGGCGACGATGACCGGGATCAGCAGAAAGCCGAGCGCGGTGCGCGGGGGCTGGCCGCCAGGGATGGTGATGAGCGGGAAGCCGTCCTTGACGGCGCGCTCGGCGAGCTGGCCGCCGCTGGTGACGCAGATGATGTTGGCGCCGCGCCGCTTGGCCGATTCATAGCTGGCCAGAGTCTCTTCGGTGTTGCCGCTGTAGCTGACGGCAAAGACCAGGGCGCCCGAGCCCACCCAGTTGGGCAGGTCGTAGTCGCGCAGCACTTGGAAGGGAACGTTGCCGAAATGGTCGAAAAGGGCCTTGACAAAGTCTCCGCCGGCGGCGCTGCCGCCCATGCCGGTGAGCACCACCACGTCGGGCTTGGCGCTCCAGTCGGGCAGAGCCGCTTCGCTGGCGATGCGGCTGGCCTCCTCGATCTGCTGTGGGAATGCCTCGGTGAACCCGTACATTCCCTTCGGGTCGTGCCGGAGCACATCTTCGCGCAGATCGAGGTCAGCCATTACGGCCTCATCCTACTCGTCAGCGAAGGGGTCGAAGTCGTCCTCGGCTGGGACCGGGGCCGAATGTCCGCCGCCGCGGGGGGCCATGGCCTGTCCGCCTTGGTCGTCTCGGGCCCGATCGAGGCCCTGAACGTTGTCGGCCAGCACTTCAATCACGTCGCGGGCTTGGCCCTCTTTCGTGGTGTATTTGCGCTGCTGCAGCCGGCCATCCACCGAGGCCAGGCGGCCCTTGTGCAGATACTGGCTAACGAATTCAGCGGTCTTGCCAAAGCAGACAATGTTGAAGAAGTCGGCATCCTCACCCTCCGGACCCTTGCGGATGCGGTTCACGGCGATGGAAAAGTTGCACACGGCCATGCCGGAGCCAGCGGTGCGCATTTCAGGGTCGCGGGTGAGGCGGCCAACGAGGACAACGCGGTTGAGGCTCATTATTCGTCGTCACCCAAAGGCTCAGGTCCGGCGGAGGGGGCCATGTCCAGCATGCTCGGCTCGGCGCGCTCGGCTTCGGCGGCTTCGGCAGCCAGCATCTCCTCTTCAGAGGGAGCGCGGCGCAGGCCTTCGGTGCGGGGGTCGATTTTGAAGATGCGGTGGCGAATGACGCTGTCGCTGATGTCAAGCAGTCGGCTCAGCTCGGCCGGCGCTTCAGAGGGAGCCGTGAAGTTCATCAGGATGTAGTTGCCGTCGCGGTGATCGTCGATCGGATAGGCCAGGCGGCGCTTCTGCCAGAGGCCAGCCTCGGTCACGGTTCCGCCGTTCTTCTCCACGACCTCCTTGAAATTGGCGACGATCGGATCGATCTCTTCGGCAGTGAGGGCTCCGGGGAGAATATAGACGGCTTCGTAAGGTCGGGTGTGCATTGCTGTCCCTGTGGTCCGATGGCGCCGCCCGAACATGGAGGGCGCAAGAACGCAGGGGACGAAGATACCAAACTTTGTGGAACCCAGCCGGGCCTGTCAACCGTAGGGCGGAGTGCAGAACCATGAAATTCCGCATGATTTCCCTCACGGCGGCGGCCCTGGTTTCGGCCTCCGCCTTGTCGGCCCCCTTGGTCGGCGGCGCGGCGGCGCTGGTCGGCCAAGCCGATTCTCCCCGCACGCTTACGGTGAAATTTGAAAACACCACCGCCAAGCAGGTGATGCGGGCGCTGATGGGGCAGGGAGTGAGCCTGGTCTATGACGAGGCGATCCTGGGCGACCGCACCCTGACCATGCACATGAAGGACGCGCCCCTGGATGAGGCCATCGAGAGCCTGGCCAGCGCGCTCGACCTCTCGGTTGAGCGGCGCGGGTCGGTCTTCACCTTCAAGCCAGGCGGCATGCGCTGGCTGGGCCGCGATGGCCTGCCGGGCGGCTTCCGCATGGACCTGGACGAGATGATGGGTCCGGATGGCCCCATGCGCCGGTTCGAGCTGAAGCTGGACGAAAAGGAGATCGAAGAAATGATGCGCGGCGCCGGGCGGCGGCTGCAAAACCAGGATGAAATGATGCGCGCCGTCGAAGAGTCGATGCGCGGCTTCATGCTGAACCCAGACGGTGATCCGAGGCTCCAGGAGCTGAAGGAGTCCACCAAGGAGGCCCGCAGACAGGTGGAAGAAGCGATGAGATCGCTGCGGTCCATGGAGCTGTTCGGCCCGGATGTGCGCGAGCTGCGAAGCACCCAGCTCAACGCCTTCCGCGAGACCCTCACCGAGACTCAGCGCAAGTCGGCCACGGGCTCCGGCCTCTCGTTCGGCGACCTCACGCCGCAGCAGCGCAAACTCCTCAAGCTGAGCGAAAACGCCCAAGGGCGCGTGATGGTGCGGGGCGACCGTGTGATGATCATGGAGGGCGGCCCGGGCGTGCGGACCTTTGAGATCGGCGAGAACCTCACGCCTGCCCAGCGGGAGCGGCTAAACAAGGGCGAAACCCTCACCGCCAAAGACCTCTCCGCCGATCAGCTCAAAAAGTTGGGCATCGAATCCACCGACGACGTGGACCTCAAAATCAGCGGCAAAGACGGCCAGCTCTCGATCTCAATCTCCATCAAGCGCGGCTCGGCCTAGGAAGGATTCGCACCTTCTGACGGATTCAACCGCTCTCATTAGCCTGAGAGGGTTGAACCCTGCCTGCCGCCCTCGCCAAGAGCCGTCCGTCAGAGATCTGGCATTTGAGCCCTGGATTTCCGGCCCTGTCGAGGAGTCGGCGCCAACCCTCCCACCGCTTCGCGGGGCCCTCCCAAGCTTGTTCTGCGCCAAGACATGGTGTGAACTCTGCGCCAGGACATGGTGAGATGGAGGGATGCCATTCAGCGTGGTGGATGCGATGGATTCTCGGGCAGAGTTGGTGCGGCGGGTGAAGGAGGAGGGCTGG
>JBGSIR010000121.1:0-1565 GCA_041742415.1 Fimbriimonadaceae bacterium
GGGCCAATGCCCGCCGATGAGCAGGCCGAGCTTCGCGCCCTCACCGCCCGCGCCCACAAAGAGGGCCGCCTGGTGCGGTTTTGGGGCTCGCCCGACCTTCCTCAGAGCTGGGCGGCGCAGAAGGCGGCGGGGGTGGACCTCATCAACACCGATCGCCCCGCCAACCTCCGGGCCTGGCTGGACGCTCAGTCCAGCCCGTACAGTGCGCCGTACTTGGCCTCCATCGCCGCCAGATAGGCGTCTGGGCCAAGGTCTTCGCCGGTGACTTCGCGGATCAGCTCGGTTGGCGGCATGATGCTTCCCTTGCGATAGACCCGCTCCTGCAGCCAGCCGAGGATCGGAGCAAACTCGCCCCGCGCCATCATGCCGTCCACGTCGCCCAAATCGGCGGTCAGGCGGTTCCAAATCTGGTGGCTCAGCAGGTTGCCCATCGAATAGGTGGGGAAATAGCCGATGAGGCCCGCCGACCAGTGCACATCCTGCAGGCAGCCCACGGCGTCGGATTCTGGCCGAATTCCCAGCAGGTCCTCATAGAGCGCGTTCCAGGCCTCAGGCAGGTCATTCACGTCCAGCTCACCCGAGATGAGGCGGCACTCCAGCTCGAACCGGATGATGATGTGCAGGTTATAGGTCACCTCGTCGGCCTCGACGCGGATGAAGCTGGGCTGCACCTTGTTGATCGCCCGGTGGAAATTGTCGAGGCTCACGCCTGCCAGCTGGGGGAATTCACGCTGAAGGTCGGGCAGGAATCGCTGCCAGAATGGCCGGGAGCGGCCCACGATGTTCTCCCAGGTGCGGGACTGGCTCTCGTGCACGCCCAGCGAGACCCCGCCCGCCAGCGGCGTTCGATCCCACTCCATCGGGCTGCCCTGCTCATAAAGACCATGCCCCGCCTCGTGCAGCGAGCCAAAGATGGCGCTGCCCACATAGTCCTGAAAACGCGTGGTGAGGCGCACGTCGCCGACAGAAAAGTTGGTGCAGAAAGGGTGAGGCGCCGTGTCTTGGCGGCCGCGCTCGAAGCTGAAGCCGATGGCCTGCACCAGCATCTCGGTGAACCGGCTTTGCCCCTCTTCGGGAAAGCCGCCATGCAGCATGGAGTCATCCGGCGCAGGCTTGTCGGCGATGCGGCGCACCAGGGCGCTCAGCGGCTCGCGGAGGCCGCCGAACATGCGGTCGCAGTCGGCCTTGGTGGCGCCCTCCTCATAGAGGTCAATCAGGGCGTCATAGGGGTGGTCTTCATAGCCAAAGGCGTCGGCCTCCTGGCGGGTGATCTCGATCATCCGGCGCAGCGAATGAGCAAAGGCGGCGAAATCGTTGGCCTTGCGGGCCTGCACCCACTTTTCGTGGCCCTCGCTGCTCAGGCGCGACTTCTCCTCGACCAGGCTGGCCGGGAGGCGCGACGACTTTTCCCACCGGCGGCGGGTGAGACGGACCAGCGCCTTCTCCTCCGTGGTGGCCGCCTCGTTTTCGGCGCCCTCCAGCATCCCCGCCATGTCGGGGGCCGTGCCGAGCTCGTGGCTCATGCGGGCGAGGATTCCGAGCTGGGCGGCGCGGGCTTCGGCGCC
>JBGSIR010000122.1:0-7252 GCA_041742415.1 Fimbriimonadaceae bacterium
CCGCCATCTCGCTGGCCGAGCCGGTGGCCGGGCCAACCAGCACGCTCAGCTTGCCGCTGTAGCGCTCGGCCCGGGCAAAGGCGCGCACCTTGCGCGTGGTGCTCTCGGCCACCGTGACCAAATCATCGATGGTTACCGGCCGGCCGTTCGCCTTCTCAAAGGCCGTCGCTTCGCCTTTGCCAATAAAGGTGCCCAGCGCCTGCTCGCGGTCGATGAAGTGGCTCATGAAGTGCTGCAGGTTCACCACGCGGCCGCCGCCATTGGAGCGAAGGTCGATGATGAGGTTGGGATACTTGGCGGCGTCCTTCAGGAGGCCATCGATGCGGGCGCGGTCGTAGCCTTGGTCAAAGGTCGGGATTTTGAGAACGGCCGTGTCGGACGCGACCTCCTCCAAGGTCTCGGGCAAGACGGTGGAGTAGTTCGCCCGGGTCACCTCGACGGGCATCGCCGTGCCGAGCCGAACAATGGTGAGCTTGCTCATTTCGCCGATCTCGCCGCGCAGATCCGCCGTGGAGCGCACCTGCTTGTCGCCATTCAGGGTGATGAGATCGCCCGGCTTGAGGCCGGATTTTTCGGCGGGAGATCCGGGAAAAACGTCGGTGACGCGCAGTCCGGTCTCCTGGATCAGGACGCGAACCCCGATGCCCGGCCGCTGCTGCGTCGCCCTCTGCTCGCCAAAAGAGGGCGGGAAGAAGACGATGTGGCTAAAGCCGAATTCGCTCAGCGCGCGGTTCACGCTCGCCGCAAACTGCTCAGGGCTGGCCGCGGCGTTCAGGCTGTCCTGCTGCCGGCCCACCATTTCGGGCAGCTTGGCAAAGTCGATTCCGGGCACAAACGCAAACTCCTTCAGAGTCCGCTCCATGCTTTGCAGAATGTCGGCCTTGGCCTCGGCCGAAAGAGCCTCAGGAGACTGAGCCCAGACAGCCGGGGCCAGAAGAGCGGCGGCGAAGAGCGACGAGATGCGCATCGTAACCAGAGTAACGCACCAGCCTCCCCATATGTTTCCTATATGTTTTCCAAATCGCTGCGCTACAGCAGCCGGCGGGCGATCTCGAAGTAGATGATGAGCCCCGTGGCGTCGACAAAAGTCGTGATGAACGGCGCGCTCATTACCGCCGGGTCAATTCCCAGCCGCCGCGCGCCCAGCGGCAGCAGGCTGCCCACCAGCGACGCCCAAAGCACAATAATCGGCAGCGCCAGCCCCACCACCAAGCTCAGAGGGAGTCCGCTCTGCCAGCCGACGGGCTCGGGCAGATAGGCGCGCAGCAGGCCAAGGCATCCCAAAGTCAGGCCGATCATCAGCGCCGTCGCCACCTCGCGGCCCATCACCTTTCCGGCGTCGCCCAGCTTCACCTCTCCCAGCGCCAAAGCGCGGGTGATGGTTGTGGTCACCTGGCTGCCCGCGTTGCCCCCGGCGCCGATGAGCAGAGGCACAAAGAACATGATGGGCGCGATGCTCAAGCCGGTGTCCGATTGACCGTAGTGCCGCATCACCGCGCCGGTGAGGGTTTCCGCCACAAACAGCGCGAGCAGCCAGGGCGTGCGGCGGCGATAGAGCTGAAACGGGCTCAGCGAAAGGTAGGCGTCCGCATCGCCGCTCACGGCGCCCAGCTTCAGCACGTCCTCGGTGTCGGCCTCGCGCAGAATTGTCTGGGCGTCGTCGCTGGTGAAGAGCCCCACCATGCGCCCATCGCTGTCCAGCACGGGCAGCGAATAGAAGCCGTATTTCGCCATGCGGCGGGCGGCGTCTTCGCCGGGCTCCAGCGCCTGCGCCACGATGGGGTCGGCGTTCATCAGCGTCCGTGCCGTGCTGTCCAGGTCTGCCCGCAGCGCCTTGCGCAGGCTGAAGACGCCCACCAGGCAGCCATCCTGCAGGACGTAGAGCTCGTGCACCGATTCGTACTTTTCTTCGGAGGACTGCCGCAGGTCGGCCAGCGCTTCGCCCACGGTCATCTCGGGAGACACTTGAAAGAACCGTTCGGTCATCAGGCGGCCCACCGAGTCTTCGGGATAGGCCATGAGCCGCAGGATTTCGTCGGAGTCCTCTTTGGGAATCAGCGCGAGCAGCCGCTCAAACCGCTCGGGCTCCAGCTCCTCCGAAAGGTCGATGGCGTCGTCCATCGGCAGGAGGTCCAGATAGACCGCCAAAGCCTCGTCCGGCAGGTGCCGAGCAATGGCGCGCGCGGTGGCGGTGGGGGCCTCCACCATAATCTCGCCGGCCTGCATCGGGTCCAGCCGAGCCAATGCCTGGGCGCCCTCTTCGGGGCTCAGCCGCTGGATGGCCTCCGCCAAGTCCTCCGACCGAGCCTCCGTGACCTCACGGCTTTGCCGCCCGCCGCTGGCGAGTTTTTTGAGCTGTTCGGCCAGGGCATGCAGGGGGCGCATTGCTGCCCGGCAGAATACCGACTGCCTCGGTACTCTCCCCCGCCGTGCACGATGTTCTGGCGAAGGCCCTGTTCAAGCTGAGGGCGGAGGGGCGAATCCTCGTCGCCTACAGCGGTGGGCCCGACTCCACCTGCCTGCTCCATTCCCTGCACGAGATGGGCCTCGACATCGCCGCCGCGCACTTGAACCACGGCCAGCGGCTCGAAAACGAAGCCGAGGCCGAGGCCTGCGCCGAGTTTTGCCGAGCCCGCGACATCCCCTTCCTCACCGCCCGCGCCGACGTGCCGCTTATGGCCAAGGAGCTGAAAATGAGCATCGAAGAGGCCGGTCGCCGGGCCCGCTACGCTTTTTTGGACAAAGCCGCCGACCAGATGGAGTGCGCCCACATCGCCACCGCCCACACCCAGGATGACCAAGTGGAGACCGTGCTGTTCAACATCATCCGAGGCGCCGGAATGTCGGGCATGGCCGGGATTCCCCTGGAGCGTGGCCGAGTGATTCGTCCGCTGCTGGAGGCATCGCGGGCCGAGACAGCCGACTACTGCGCCCAACACGGCCTCGCCGTGGTGGATGACCCCGCCAACCACGATCTGCAGCACAGCCGGTCGAGGCTCCGAAACGCCATCCTGCCCGAGCTGGAGCAGGCCCACCCCGGCGCCCGCGCCTCCCTACTGCGCCTGAGCGAAACCGCCGCCGCCGAAGACGAATTCCTGAACGGCATGGCCGCCGCCGCCCTAGAAAGCTGTGAGATCCCCCGGAATGGGGAACTGCGCTGGCTGAGCCTGGACGCCGAAGTGCGTCTGGATGCCGGGCGCATGCGCCGACTCCCCCCCGTCCTGGCCCGCCGAGGCATTCGCCTGGCCGCCAAAGCTCTCGGGGGCCGCTTCGACCACCCGCAGACCCTCGCCATTTTCGATGGCCTAGCGGCCAGCAGCTCGGGAAGCATTACGGGCGACGGCGGCGAAGTTGTGGCCGAATGGACCCCAGAACACCTCGACGTGCGACTGTTGGACCTGCCCGAGCCCTTCCGGCACCCCCTCTCCATCCCCGGCGCCATCGAAAGCGACAGCTTTGGATGGAGCCTGGAGGCCGCGATTCTAATGGACGGCGCCGAGCCTTGGAGCCCCGCCGAAGGCGAGCTGGTCTCCGAGCCCTTGGCCGGGCGCATTCTGCAGGGCGGCCTGCACTTTCGCACTCTGGGTCCCGGCGAAAAAATGCAGCCGCTCGGCGAAGCCAAAGAGCGCTCGGCTGCGGACGTTGTGGCCCAGCTCAAACTCACCGCCTTGGCCCGCCGCCGGCTGCCGATCGTCTGTGATATGTCCGGCCCCGTTTGGGTTCCCGGCCGCCCGATTGCCGCCCGCGCGGCGGCAAATGTTGAGGACGGTCGGCGCATTCAGCTTCGGCTCCGGCCCCTCCTGGCCCAGGAGAGGTCATAATGGCCGGAACGAGCCATCTGCGCATGGCGTAACTTTGAGTCAGCGGGCATTCGTCCGCTCGCCCCTGAGGATAGATTTTTGAACCGTAACCACCGCTCGCTGCTGATCGTTGTCGCCATTGTTCTCCTCGCCATCTTTGGCCTGAACATGGTGGGCGGCGGAGGCTCTCCCTTTGGCGGCGAGCAGGCCTCCGAGCTGAGCATCCGCGAGCTCCGCGAAAAGATTGACTCCTCCGAGGTCTCCAGCGTGGTCCTGGAGCAGGGCCGCGTCACTGGCAAGCTCTCGAATGGGCAGAACTACTTTGTGGTGGACACCAACATGTCCGATGGCACCAAAGAGGCCATCGAAACCGCCGCCATCGCCAAGAACATCGACGTGAAGAGCGCCCCCACCCCGGCGTCGGCGTCTATTCTGCCCATCCTCAGCATTCTGCTCCCCCTGCTTTTCCTGGGCGTGCTGGTCTATTTCCTCTTCATCCGCAACTCGCAGTCCGGCGGAAACCAAGCCATGAACTTTGGCCGCAGCAAGGCCAAGCGGGCCGGCGAGACCAACGTCAAAGTCACCTTCGCCGACGTCGCGGGCATCGAAGAAGCCAAGCAGGAGCTGGAGGAGCTGGTCGACTTCCTGCGCAACACCAAAAAGTATTCCAACCTGGGCGCCCGCATCCCCAAGGGCGTGCTGCTCACGGGCCCTCCCGGAGTCGGCAAAACCCACCTGGCCCGCGCTGTGGCCGGAGAGGCCGGCGTGCCCTTCTTCCACATCAGCGGCTCGGACTTCGTTGAGATGTTTGTCGGCGTCGGCGCCGCTCGCGTCCGCGACCTCTTCGAAACCGCCAAAGCCCACAAGCCCTGCCTTATCTTCATCGACGAAATCGACGCCGTCGGCCGCCAGCGCGGCGCCGGCATGGGCGGAGGTCACGACGAGCGAGAGCAGACCCTGAACCAGCTTCTGGTGGAGATGGACGGCTTTGACGCCAACAGCGGCGTCATCATGATCGCCGCCACCAACCGCCCCGACGTTCTGGACCCCGCCCTCCTTCGCCCCGGCCGCTTCGACCGCCAGATCGTGGTGGACACCCCCGACGTGGTGGGCCGCGAAAAGATCCTTCACATCCACGCCAAAGGCAAGCCGCTGCTGGACGAGGTGAAGATGGAAGTCATCGCCAAGCGCACCGTCGGCTTCACCGGCGCCGACCTGGCCAACTCGCTGAACGAGGCCGCCCTCCTGGCTGCCCGCCGCAACCTCGACAAGATCGGCATGTCCGAGATCGAGGAGGCGCTCGACCGCGTGATGGCTGGACCGCAGCGCAAGAGCATGGCCATGTCGCCCGAAGAGCGGCGCTACACCGCCTATCACGAGGCCGGCCACGCCATCGTTGGCGAAGTGCTGAAGCACGAAGACAAGCTCCACAAGGTCACCATCCTCCCGCGAGGCCGGTCCCTGGGCGCGGCTTGGTATCTGCCCGATCGCGACAAGTATCAGGTCACCGAATCGACCCTCCGCAAGACCATCGCCAAGGCGCTGGGCGGAATCGTGGCCGAAGAGCTGATCTTCAACGACATCACCACCGGCGCCAGCAGCGACCTCCAGCACGTGGCCTCCATCGCCCGCAGCATGGTCACCAAGTACGGCATGAGCTCCAAGCTCGGCCCGCTGGCCTTCGGCAAGAGCAGCTCCAACCCCTTCTTGGGCCGCGACTATAACGACGCGCGCAACTACTCCGAAGACGTCGCTAAGATGATCGACGAAGAGGTCCGCGCCATCGTTGAAGAGGGCCGCGCCTCCGCCGAAGAGGTGCTCCGCACCCACCGCGAGCAGCTCGAATCAGTGAGCCAAGCCCTGCTGGACCGCGAAACGCTCGACCGCGAAGAATTCCTCATGCTCATGGAGGGCAAGACTCTGCCCGCCCTGAAGCCTGTGGAGCCGCCCAAGCCTTCCGGCGACGGTTTGGCCATGGAGGAAAGCACCTCCTCGGCCCCCCGCCTTGAGCCTGGCCCGGCTTCCGGATAGAATCCTGCCACGAAAGCGGTATATTTGCCGCATCGCTTGATTGGAGGAGACCTGACATCAGCAGCACACAAGAGCTTTACGACAAGGGTTTTGCCTACCGATGCGACGGCAAATATGGCGTTGCGAAGGCATTTTTCGGCCAAGTGCTGGAAAATGAGCCGGGCCACGCCAATGCACGGTGGCAGATCGCGCTCATCAAGGGCTTCGAAGGCGACTTCGACGGCTCCTGCGCCGACCTTCGGGCCATCGTGGCCGAACACCCCGGCCACGTCAACGCCCGATATGACCTGGGCATGACTCTGATGATGCTGGGCGAAGACGACGAAGCCTGCCGTCAGTTCCACGAAGTCATCCGGCTTGAGCCGGGCCACGAAAAGGCTCAGCAGCAGCTCGCCTTCTGCTGAGCCAACCATGAAGGCAAGGCTTGTACAGGCTGCCCCTTGGGCACTTCTCATCCTGCTGGCCGCTGGCCTCATGCACCGCCCGCTCTTCATGGGCGAAGCCATTGGCCCGTTCGATTCCATTCGCGCCATGCACCAGCCGGGCGAAAAGAACTCGGGGGCGTTCGATGTTCTGCAGACCGACGGCGCGCTCCAGTTCTACGGCTGGCGCGGGCTTGTGCTGGAATCCTGGTCGCGCTTTGAGCCTCCCTTTTGGAACCCCCACCAGCTCATGGGCACGCCGCTCATGGCCAACAGCCAAAGCGGAGCCTTCTATCCTCCTCACATTGTTCTGGGCATTGCCTCGGTTCCGCTGAACCTGGCCATGGCCCTGCTCGCATGGGGGCACCTGGCCTGGGCCGCCTTGGGAGTCATGCTCCTGGCTCGGCGCCTCGGCGCACCCATGCCCGGAGCCTGGCTGGCGGGAGCGTCAACCGCCGTCAGCCCCTTCCTGCTTGCCTGGATGCCCCTCGCCAGCGTCCCCAGCACCAGCGCTTGGATGCCCTGGCTGTGGGCGATGGCCTACACCGTTGGCTGCGGCAAATGGCGCCTGGCCACCGTGGGCGCAATGGGCGTCTGCGGCGGCATGATGATCCTGGCCGGCCACCTGCAGTTCGCCGCTTATGGATTCATCGGCGCGTTCCTCTTCCTTATGGCGGGGCTCATCCGAAAGGCGCCTCCGGGCGAAGTGGTCCAGCGCGCGGTGGGCGGAGCCATTGGCCTGGCGCTGGCCTTTGGCCTGGCGGCCCCCCAGCTTCTGCCCGTGCTCGAATTCAGCCAGTTCAGCCACCGGGCCACCGCCCCCACCGCCGAAGCGTTCCAAGGCTATCTGCGCGGGTCGCTCCAGCCGCATGAGATGCTCGGCATTTTCTTCATGCCCCTCATGGGTGAGCCTGGACAGGCGGCCCAGGGCGAGGGCCTGCCCCAAGGGCTGGGGCTCTACTGGCCTGCTTATGCCCGCATCGGCGCCGCCTTTGCCGA
>JBGSIR010000123.1:0-2958 GCA_041742415.1 Fimbriimonadaceae bacterium
GCGCCACCGCGCCGCGCCGAAACGCTTCGGCCTCGGGCCAGCTTGCCTCTCCCCAAATCATACGGTTCGCCCCAGGGCCCGGCGGATGCGGCGCACCTGCTCGGCCACCTGCGGCTCCCGCTGAATCATCGACTGCACCCGGCGGTGGCTGTGGATGGCCGACGTGTGATCCCTGCCGCCAAACTGGCCGCCGATGTGCTTCCAGCTCGCCGCGGTGATCTCCCGGGTGAGATAGATGGCGAGGTGCCGGGCGTGGGCGATGGGGGCCTTGCGCGAGGCGCTGAGGATCTCTGTCTCGGGGATGCTGGTCTCGCGGGCCACCTGCCGGATGATCTCCGGCGCGCCGGGCAGGCCGCCTTCGTGGCTGTAGAACTGGTGCACCACGCGCTGGGCCAGCTCCAGGTTGATGGGGGCATGGTCCAGGCTGGCTTGGGCGATCATGCTCTTGATGGCGCCCTCCAGGCTTCGCAGGCTTCGGTCGATGGATTCGGCCAGATATTGGGCCACTTCCATCGGCAGCTTCACGCCGTCGGCTTCGGCCTTTCGCAGGGCGATGGCCGTGCGCAGCTCGGTGCCGGGCGGCTGGATGTCGGCCAGGAGGCCCGACTCCATGCGGCTCTTCAGCCGCTCATCAAAATCAAGGGCGCCGGGGCGGGTGTCGCTCGAGAAAACGATCTGAACGCCGGTGTCGCGCAGGTAGTTGAACGTGTGGAAAAACTCCTCCGCGGTGCGCTCCTTGCCCATGATGAACTGCACGTCATCCACAAGCCAGAGATCCACCGCGCGGTGTCGGCGGCGGAACTGGTCGATGCGGTTGCCGCGCAGGGCCGAGACGAAGTCTTCGGTGAACCGCTGGCCGGTGGCATACATCACCGTGCGCCGGCGGTCGGAGGCCATGGTGCGGTGGGCGATGGCGTGCATCAGGTGCGTCTTGCCGACTCCGGGAGGGCCATAGATGAAAAACGGATTGTAGGCGCCGCCGGGCGAGTCGGCCACGTTCAGGGCGCCGGCCTCGGCAAAGCGGTTCGTCTCGCCGCGCACAAAATTTTCGAAGGTGTAGCGGGGGTCTGGCTGGAAAGACTGGGCGCTGGCCACCGTGCGGACGGCGATGCGGTCGGCGCTGGGCTTCGGCGCCATGGGCTTGGACTCATCCTGCGTGCTGATGAGCAGGCGAACAGGGCGGCCCTGCAGCCCGCCCAAAAGCTCTTCGATTCGGTCGAGATATTTGTCCTCGATCCACTCCCTCACAAAGCGGCTGGGGGCGGCAAAGCGGGCCTCGGGCCCCTCGATGCCCTGCGGCTCGAGCCGCGAGAGGAACCGCTCAAACGCGGTGCGAGGCATCTCGTCCCGCAAGGCGGGCAGGGCGCGCTCCCAGAGCCCGCACAGCTCCACATACTCAGGCTGATCATTCAGCGAAAATTGGTCGGACATTTCCGTCGCATCCCAGCAGCCAGCGCTGCCGGAGCCAGGAGTATTGCACGAGGCGCCTGGCGCGGCGCCGTGAAGAATCCCCTCAATTCCAGGAAAAAACCTGCGAATCGAAAGGCGCCCAGGCTGAAAAGGGACCTGCCCCGCAACGATCTTTCAATACCCCGTAGTACGACGCGCATACGAATCCCTGGATTTTGCTGACAATCCCTGCGGCATTTGCCAGGCGGCGATAGACTCGGGACGTGGCAAGCAGGGCGGCGGTGGTGCTAAAGGGCGGCGATCTGCCCCTTGAATTGTGCCTGCCCTGGCTCGCCGAGGCTGATCTGCTGGTGGCTGCCGACGGCGCCGGCGCCGAGCTGATTCGACTGGGACTCCGCCCTTTGGTCGTGGGAGACCTGGACAGTTTTCGCGAGGACTGGCCGCATGTGCAGTCCCGGCCCGACCAGGATTTCAGCGACGCCGACAAGGCCCTGGCCGAGGCAGCCACTCGCGGGGCCGAAAGGATCGTTCTGACCGGAGTGGAGGGCGACCGGCTGGATCACGTGCTCGCTTCGATGGGCTCCGCGCTGCGTGCGCCCGTGCCGGTGGACCTTGTGCTGCGCCGCGCCAGGGGCTTCTTTGTGACCTCCGACCGCCCAGGGCGGTGGGAATGGGCGGCGGGGCGAAGGTTCTCCGCCATCCCGGTTCCCACGGCTCAAGGAGTGACCCTGAGCGGCGCCGAGTGGCCTCTGGCGGGGGCGGATTTGGCCTGGGGCGGAGACATCAGCCTGAGCAACCAAGCGGTGGAAGCTCTGGAGGCGTCGGTGAAATCCGGCGCCCTTCTGGTCCTGATTGAATGCGGCCCCACCGAAGCGGACGCCCCCATCTGGCGAACCTGAGCCCACCCTTTGGCTGCTGCCGTCCGCCGTTTGGTGAAGCTGCGATTCTCAGCAGTCCGCGAGCCCGCCAACGCTATAATAAGGCCACGGGCCAAGAACTTCGGCCCCAGGGAGACCAAGAACATGAGCGAAGAACAGGCAGCGGGAGCCATGCGGCTCGTGGTGAAGCGGGCAGGAGCGGAGACCGACATCGAGTTCCCCTTCTCCACCCCGGCCACGGTGGGCCGATTCGACCCGGAAGTCGGGCCGATCGAGATCGATCTCGGCACGATTCCCGAGGGCCAATACGTCTCGCGCCGCCACGCCCGGTTTGAAATGGGCGAAGACGGCCTGGTGGTGAAGGACCTGGGCAGCTCCAACGGCACCTTTGTTCTGCGCGACGACTTCGAGCGCGTGGAGGAGGCCGCCGTGGCCGACGGCGACGAGATCGCCTTTGGCAACGCCCGCCTTGTGCTTCGAATCGGCTCCGCCGAACCGGCAGCCGAGGCAGAGCCGGAGCCCGAAGCAGAGCCGGAACAGGACTAGGTTCTGGTCAGTGTCAACCACCCGCCCAAGCCTGGGCGGGCCCTAGCCGACGACGGCCTCGCGCGCGCCGCGCGCCAGGCTGCCGATTTCCCAGGCCTCAACTCCGGCCTCGCTGAGCGCGGTC
>JBGSIR010000124.1:0-4745 GCA_041742415.1 Fimbriimonadaceae bacterium
GGACGGCGAGATGATCGCGGCCCGCGACGGTTCGAAAACCCCAACGCGAATGCAGGCGCCGACCAAGGTCGGCGGCGCGAGACCGGAGCCCCGGCTCCGGCCCCTGAGCCCAAGAAGGAGGACAAGCCCAATGCTGATGCCTAAGCGCACGAAGTATCGCAAACAGCACCGCGGACGCCGCGCTGGAGCCGCCATGCGCGGCAGCAAGGTGAGCTTTGGCGACTATGGTCTGGTGGCGATGGACGCTGCCTGGATCACCAGCCGCCAAATCGAAAGCGCCCGCATCGCTATGACCCGCCACATCAAGCGCGGTGGAAAGGTTTGGATCCGGATTTTCCCGGACAAGCCCTACACCAAAAAGCCGCTTGAGCAGCGCATGGGCAAAGGCAAGGCCGGCGTCGAAGGCTGGGTGGCCGTCGTCAAGCCGGGCCGCGTGATGTTTGAAATGAACGGCGTCCCGGTCGAAATGGCCAAGGAAGCCATGCGGCTGGCAGCCCACAAGCTGCCCATTCGCACGAAGTTCGTGACCAAGGAAGAATTCCAGGACATCGCCGGCCTCGGCTGATGCACGTGAAAACGATATGAAAGCAACCAAAGCCGCTGACCTGCGCGACAAGAGCGTGCCGGACCTGGAGAAGCTTCTCGACGAAGAGCGGGAAGCGCTCTACCAGGCCCGACGCGGGCTAGTGTTCCGACAGATCACCGACGTCAACTCGCTGAAGGTGCGCCGCAAGAACATTGCCCGCATCCTCACCCTCATCTCTGAGAAGAAGAAGGGAGGCAGCCAGTGAGCGAAGAGCAGATGGAAAGCCAGAACGAGCGCGGCCGCCGAAAGGTGCGCCGAGGCCTCGTGGTCAGCAACAAAATGGACAAGACCGTCGTGGTCCAGCTCACCCGCCGCGTGCAGCACCCGCTGTACGCCAAAACGGTGAAGCGAACCAACCGCGTCAAGGCCCACGACCTGCACTCCTGCGACATCGGCGACACCGTCGAGATCATGGAGACGCGGCCCATCAGCCGCGACAAGCACTGGCGAGTCACGCGCATCATCGAAAAGGTGCAGTAAGCCCTTTTCCCGACCTAAACATCTCAAGCCGCATATGGCCTGGCCGAGAATCCTCTCGGTCCGGCCCTCTTTGCGCAGACTCAGAAGGAGCGAAGAAAGAAAGTGATTCAGCAGTTCACACGCCTGAAGGTGGCCGACAACAGCGGCGCCAAAGAGGTGATGTGCATCCGCGTGCTCAAGGGCTCGCAGCCGAAATATGGAACCGTGGGCGATGTCATCGTCTGCTCCGTGAAGGCCGCCACCCCGAACATGCCGATCAAAAAGGGAGACGTCATCCGCGCAGTCATCGTGCGGTGCCGCCAGCCCGTCCGCCGAGCCGACGGCTCGACCCTGCGATTTGACGACAACGCCTGCGTTGTCATCAACCCGGCCAACCGCGAGCCGCGAGGCACGCGCATCTTTGGCCCGGTGGCCCGCTAGCTTCGCGAAGGCGACTTCATGAAGATCGTCTCCCTCGCTCCGGAGGTCCTCTAATCATGCCGACCAAAGCTGAACTCAAAGCCCGCACCAAAAAGCCCAAGCTCAAGATCCGACGCGGAGACCAGGTTCTGGTCATCAGCGGAAAGGACAAGGGCCAAATGGGCGTCGTTGCGGCCGTGGACCCCAAAAGCCTCCGCGCCGTCATCTATCAGCCGAACCCGGAAGACGAAGAGCAGCCGATTCCGCTGAACGTGGCCGTGAAGCACCGCAAAGCCCGCTACCAGGGCGAGCGCTCTGGCCGGTTCCGCATCGCCGCGCCGATCCATATCTCCAACCTGATGGTGGTGGACCCCGAGACCAACGAGCCGACCCGAATCGGGCGCCGGCGAGAAGAGTCTGAGGGCAAAGCCAAGATCGTCCGCTACTTCAAGAAGAGCGGCCGCACCATCGTCGACGTCTCCCCCGTGGAGAAGGACGAGGACTAAGCCATGGCACGCAAACCCCGCGCCGACGCCCAGGTGGCGGTCGCTCCCGACCGCATGCCCGAGCCCCGGCTCAAAAAGATCTACCGCGAAACCGTGCTCCCCACCCTCATGGAGGAGTTCAAGTACACCTCCGTGATGCAGGCCCCGCGCCTGGAGAAGGTCGTGGTGAACATGGGAACCGGCTCCGATGAGAAGGAGCTGGAGAAGGCTCTGCGAGACATGCAGGCGATCACCGGCCAAAAGCCGATCGTCCGCGAAGCCCGCCTCTCCGTCGCGAACTTCAAAATTCGCGAAGGCATGAAGGTCGGCTGCAAGGTCACCCTGCGCGGCGACCGCATGCTGCAGTTCTTCGACAAGCTCTGCACCGTGGCGCTCCCCAAGCTCCGTGACTTCCAGGGCGTCTCGGCCAAGAGCTTCGACGGCCGTGGAAACTACAGCATGGGCCTGCAGGAGCAGCTCATCTTCCCGGAAATCGACTACGAAACCTTCGACAAGCTGCGCGGCATGGACATCACCATCTGCACCACCGCAAAGACCGACAACGAAGCCCGGCGGCTGCTCAAACTCATGGGCCTGCCTCTTCGCGAGAAGTAAGCGCCCGCTCCTTCGGGCCTCACGCGCCGCTTTGCCCCTGGGCAGAGCGGCGCGTCTGCTTTCCGCCATGGCAAAATTCCGCCCATGAAGCGCACCGTCTTTCACCACCCCCATCCGGTGTGGGCCGACCATGCCGACCACGCCATCCTGGTGCGCGCGCCGGAGTATGACGAGGACCGGGAGCAGGCCTTTGAGGAGCTGCACTGCCGCCGCGAAGGGCCGGATCTGTTCCGCCTCTGCAGCGTTCCTCTCTTTGCCAAAGACATCTTTCCCGACGACGTGATTCGGCTGGACACCGCCGGCCATCCGCAGACCGCAGTGCGCGGCGAGTGGTGGAGCCTGAGAGTGTGGGATGAGCAGGGAAGCCTCACCGCGGACTATCTCAACGGGCTGCGCGCAAAGGGAATGCTCGTGGAGACGATGAACTCCATCATCGGAATCGCCTGCAAAGGCGAGGCGCTGGTGGACGCCATGCGGCAGGAGCTGGAGCGGCTGGAGCAGACCATGCCCATCGACTGGGAAACGGGCTGGAGCTAGGTCGTCAGCAATTTGGGCAAGCCGCCGTCAAATTGCTGGCTATTGCCCTGAAGGCATCATCATTTTCGACAAGTCGTGTGGCCGACAGGCAAGGGGCAGCCTCGGCCGGAGCGCAAAACTTCGAATCGTGAAGCGGGCCTTTACTCTGATCGAGCTCCTGGTGGTTATTGCCATTATCGCCATCCTCGCCGCCATCTTGTTCCCGGTCTTTGCCCAAGCCAAATCGGCCGCCAAGAAGACTCAATCGCTCAGCAACGTCCGCCAAATCGGCACGGCGACCATGATCTACATGGGCGACTACGACGATGTGACGCCGCCGCTCTTTTGGTACAACCCGCTGGACACCAGCCAGCCCACGAGCTTCGGGTTCAAATACTATCCCCTGCTCATTGAGCCTTACGCCAAGAATCGCGGCATCTTCCTCTGCCCGCAGGACACGGCCGATGACCGCAGCGTTGCCGACCCCCAGGGCCGAGGCCGTTTTGACCCCGCCAGCGGCTTCCGAGACTATGTCTATGGCGCCAACCCGAGCTATGGCTACAACTACCGCTATCTGAACGTGCAGACCCTGGCCGGATTCGCCGGGCCGCGGCCGCTCAGCAGCTTCAGCGGAGTCTCCAGCACCAGCCTGGGCGCCCCTGCCGAGACGGTCCTCTATGCCGAGTCCACCATGAAGGACAAGTCCGCCCCCGGTTTGGCCGGCGGGCCGATGGCGCGGGTCACCGGAGCCATCGGCTACAGCCGCATCGAGCCGCCGCACCCCGTCACCCTGAACGCCCCTTTCGGAACGACCTCCGGCTGGGTTGGCGCCTTCCCGGACGCCCAATCACAGGGCCAGCTCTGGGGCCGGTTTGATGAGAAGCGGGTGCTGGTGACTTGGCTGGATGGCCACGTCAAATTCACCACGATCCAGTCTCTGAAGGCCGAAGGAACAGACGAAGCCACCGTCAACCGCTACTGGAACGGACGAGGCCAGTAAAGGCCGGGCAAGCGCCCCGCTTCAGCGGGGCGCGTTGGCCATCAGGTAGATGCTGAAGACGCCCACCAGAATCAGGCGAAACACCCAGAACCACTTTCTGCGCTTCTTCGCCTGTTCGGTTTTCACCACCAGCCCCAGAAATCCGAAGGGAAGGTAAAGCCCCGCCCCCAGAAAGAACCAAAGAGGGAAGTCGGCTCCGATAAAGGGCGGCAGGAGCTGGACGCAGGCAATGACCACCGCCACGGCGCTGCCGATGATGCCGATGCGGTCCTTGGTCACATGAGGGATTTTACCGGCCCGGCGCTCAGGCCAGAAGGCGGCGAACAGTTTCATCGGCCAGCTCAAAGTGCATGGCGTCCTCCCGCCGAAAGCCCGCTCCCCAGTACCAGCCCTCGGCGTGAAAGAAGCGGTAGACCCTGAGCAGCCCGACCTGCACTTTGCCATCGCCCATGGCGTCGAGCCGACCGTTGAACTTCAAGTCCACCGCCGTGCCCCAGGAGTGATTGCTGATGGAGCGGGAGGAGCCGCGCACCAGGCGGCAGCAGAGCATGCCCGCCGTGCCGATTTGACGATAGGCTTCGGGCTCCTCGGTGCGGATGCGGTCCATCACGCGGCTCAGAGAGGCGACGGCGGCGCGGTGGCCGGTCACGCGGAATGGCCCAAC
>JBGSIR010000125.1:0-6003 GCA_041742415.1 Fimbriimonadaceae bacterium
GTGAGCACGCAAGGCCAGTGGCTCGGCTCACCCATTCGGGCGGAGATTTCGGCCAATACCGAGACCGGTCGGCTGGCCGGGTGGGCCACCATAGAGGACCTGAGCCTCGCCGCCGCCGCTCAGCGGGCTGAGTTCAGCCAAAAAATCGCCGGGCAGAGCGACATCCGCGCCCGCATCAGCGGAACTCTGCAGAACCCCATCGTCGACGCCGACGCGGAGGGCCAGGCCACTTTTGAAGCCCAGCCCGAGGTCGTCCTGAATTCCCGCCGCTTCCAGGTCCGCGCCCAGTGGTCTGATGGCGTCATCGCCCTGCAGCGCGCGGTGGTGGACAGCCAAGACTTCACCGCAGCGGCCGAAGGCGAGATCCTGGTGGAGGAGCAGCGGGTGGACCTGCGCGTTCAGGTTCAGGGCCTCGACCTGGGCGCGTTCTCCGATGACGTCGAAGGCGCGGCCTTTGGCACGGCGCTGGTGCGCGGCCCTTTAGCTGATCCGATCACCGACATCACGGCCACGGGAGTGGGCGTCACCGTCGCCGGCCAAATCGCCCCCCAGGTTCAGCTCCAGGCTCAAGCCGCGGGCGGAGTCCTGGACATCAAACAGCTCACCGCCATCACCGGTTCGGGAGTCGCCCAGGCCAGCGGGACGGTGATCATGTCCACCGGCGAGCTGAACTTGGAGGCGCAGGCCAGAGACCTTCAGGCCGGCTCATGGAACCCAGCCATCACGGGCTGGGTGGACCTGACCAGCGTCGAGATCACCGGCTCCGCCGCAGACCCCGTGGTGGAGGGCGCCTTCTATGTCGAAGACATCCTGGCGCAAGGGGTAGAGCTGGAAACCGCGCAGGGCCGGGTGACGCTGGCAAACGGGCAGCTTGCAGCGGTCGGCAATGCGGAGATCGATGAGGGCCGCGCCGAGTTCGCGCTGGCTTATGATATGTCCGCCAAATCGGGCGGGTTTTCGGCTCAAATCAATGGCGCGCCGCTTTCCCGGGCGCCCCTGGAAGTGGTGAAGCTGGGCGGCGAGCTGAGCGGAGACATCGAAGGGCGGTTCTCCGAAGAGGGGCTTCTGAGCGCGCTGGCGAGCTTGAGCGTGAGCGAAATCACGGTGGACGGCGTGCCGGTGGGCTCAGGCGGCGGCGAGGCCTCCTGGAGCGACGGCGCCTGGACGGGAAGCGCAGAAGTCGGCTCGCTGGACCGCTACGTGCTGGCGGAAAGCATGCGCTACCAGCCCAGCGAAGAGCCCAGCGATTCGACGATTTCGGGCGAGGTGACGGTCTATCAGATCGAAGCCCCCACCCTGGCCGAGCTGGCCCGACTCCGGCTGCAAAGCCCTTCGCCGGAGCTGGAAAACATCCTCCGTGGAGCCGAGGGCCAGGTCTCGCTGACCGCCAGCTTGAGCGGGCAGGCGGGCAGCCCGGAAATCTCCATCCAGAACTTTGAGGCCAATGAGCTGGGCATCGACGGCAAGCCTCTCGGCGCCGTCACGGGCTCGGCCACGCGGTCGGCTGACGGGCTTTGGACAACTCCAGCCATCGCTTGGCGGTCGGAGGGCGGCGCTTTCGACTTGATGGGCAGCATCAGTGAAGACGGCAGCTATTCCCTGAAAAACTTGACGATAACCGATGTTGATCTTGGCCTCGCCGCCTCGATCTTTGGCCAGGACCTGCCCTTTTCCGCCAAGGCGTCCAACGCGGTGCTGGCGGGGCGCGGCACCCTTGAAGAGCCAATGCTTCAGGGCTCCCTGCTGGTGAACGAAGTCAGCATTCCCGGGGAAGACGGCCAGGTGACGGTGCTCCCGGTGAACATGATCCTGGAGCAGATCTCCCTTTCGGCGGGCAAGGTGAGCGGGCTGGGGAGCATCTCCTACCGAGGCTTCACCGGACGCCTCACAGCCGACGCGCCGCTGGATCTGCTTTTGGGCGAAGAGTCGGATGACCGCATCAACGCCCGCCTGGATGTCGAAAGCCGCCCGCTTCAGGAGCTTTCTGAACTGCTCACCGGGCTCAACCTGGAACGGTCGCAGGGTGAGCTGGGTGGAACGCTCCAGCTCACCGGAACGCCGGAGGACCTTGAGCTCACCGGCCAAGCCTCGCTCACGCCCGGGGCTGGCCGCAGCAGCGCCCGGCTGTCCATCGAAGGGCTGGAGACCGAGCTGGAGGACGCCGTGATGAACATCACGCTCGCCGAAAACCAGGCGGTGGTCCAGGCAGGCGGGCGCGGAACTCAGGGGGGTCAGATCAGCCTGAACGCTTCGGCCGACCTGGAGCCGCTGCTTGAAGGCAATGCCAGCCGGAGCGCCGGGGACATTGATGTTCTGGCCCGGCTGCAGCTCACCGATCTGCGTTTGGAGCAGCCGCTGAAGTTTGGCGACCTCCCTCCCGCCGACCAGCCGAGCCGGGTTCAAGTTTCGGGCGACCTCGAGCTCTCCGGCTCCACCAACGACCTGGTGCTGAGCGGCGGAATCGCCGTTTCCCAAGGCCGCCTCGTGCTGCCCCCCGCCCTTCCAGCAGGCGGCTCAGCGACGCCGGTCAGCCTGAACTTGGCTCTCAACAGCGTGCGCCTGAGCCTGGCGGAGCCCGCTTCGTTTATCCTGCCCGTGGGCGAAGTCCGAATCTCCGGCGAGGGCGTGGTGACGGGCACCCTGGCTGACCCCACAGTCTCGGCCCCGCTCGTGGTGGCCGGCGGCGAATTCTCGCTTCCCAGCGGCGCTGTGGACCTTCAGCCGGGCGGCTCGGTGAACGTGACCTACTCGGGCGGCGAAGCCCGCGCTCAGCTCAGCATGGAGGCCACCACAAGCATCGTGGCCCGCCGCCTGGCCGACCAGTTTGAGCGCTATCGGGTGACGCTCTTTGTGAGCGGCAACGCCCTGGCGCCCGAGGGGCTAAACATTTTTGCCGTGAGCGAGCCGCCCGACCTCACCAGCGACGAAATCATGGCCGTCATCGGCCAGAAGGAGCTGATCGAGGGCTTGGTGGGCAATGTCATCCAGCGGCAGAACGAGGAGTTTCTGCGCGGCGCACTTTACACTCTTGCCCTGCCTGCCCTCACCCAGGGCATTTCGGCCAACCTGGCCGAAAGCCTGCGGCTGGACTATGTGACCTTTGAATACAACCCCTTTGAGCAGGCCATTGTGCGCGCGGGCCGAGAGTTGGGCTCTGGGCTCCAGATCAGCGGATATCGCCAGCTCTTTGAGCCCGCCTTTGGCCCGCAAAGGTGGGACCTGCGCCTCACCTACCGACTGCCCAGCCGCGACGCGCTGCTCAGCCGATTCCGGCTCGGCTTAGGCTCAGATCAAGACCGCGCCTGGAAGGTCTTTGTGGATTGGTCCCGGCGATTCTAGTCGGGGCCGGTGTTTGTGCCATAACGGCTGTCAGCCCTGCGCGTCTCAATTGGGAGGCGGGACCGCTTCGCTGTGGGGGAATCACCCAATCATGCTCAAACCAACCCTCTTGGCCCTTTTCGCTGGCGCATGCGCCCTTGCGGCGGCCCAGGCGCCCACCCAGGCCTCAACCGTTTCGGCGATCCAGGTGCAGGGCAATGTGCTCATTAATGAGGCAGCGATTCTCTCGGCCATGTCCATCCGCCAAGGGCGCACCTTTTCTGAGGCCGCGCTGAGCCAAGACCGCCAGAGCATTCTCCGCCTTGGCTTCTTCCGCACCGCTTCGGTCACCTCTCAGCCCGACGGCGTTGGCCTGGTGAAAGTTTTGGTGCAGGTGAGCGAATACGCCGCGCCGCTGGAGATCCGCACCGAAGGCGTGACTGCCCTTTCACAGGCCGCCGTGGCCGAGATCGTGGCCCGGCACCAGGAGATGGGCGCCATCTTCAACCTCCGCGCCGTCACCGGCATCCGCACCGATCTGGAGACCGCGTACCGCGACGAAGGCTTCTTTGCCCAGGTGGATGACATCAAATTTGATGATGATTCCCCCCAAACCTTGGTCATTTCGGTGATCGAAGCCCGGGTGGCGAGCATCACCCTCACGGGCCTGAGCCGGACCAAGCTGAGCACCGTGAAGCGCGTGGTGAAGACCCGCGAAGGCGACCTCTACAACGAGAAGTCCTGGATCCGCGACCTGCAGGAGCTTCAGGTCACCGGCTGGTTCGACACCTTCAACCCCCGCCGAGCCATCGGCGACGAGCCCGGCGAGATCGACCTGGCGGTTGAGTTTGTCGAAGCCAAGACCGCCATTCTAGGCGGCGGCGTGGCGCTCGACCCGCAGAGCCGGCTCGTGGGCACCATCAGCTACAACGACAGCAACTGGCGCGGCGCCGGGCAGAAGGTGGGCGTGCAGCTCTTCCAATCTCCCTCCGGAGGCGGAGCAAGCGGCGAAGTCGCCTACACTGACCCCTTCTTCGACGACAAGGGCACACGCCTCAACGCCCAGATCTTCAGCAAGGTGGTCTACAACTTCACCGGATCAGGCTTTGGCGTCATCGGCGGCAATGACAGCGAAGACAGCCGCTTTGACGAGCGCCGCACCGGGCTCTCGCTGAGCCTGGACCGCAAGCTCACCGACCGCCACCGGTTCACCTATGGCCTCAACGCCCAGGCGATCCGCACCGTGAACCTGGACACCACCGGCACCGGCGGAACCGCCCAGAACGACTTCATCCAGCAGGATGGCGACCTGGCTTCGCTCCAGCTTGCCTACGAATACGACACCCGCCCGCCTTCGCCCACGCCCTACCAGGGCCGCGTGGTTCGATTCCAGCTTGAGCCCGGCTACAGCAACATCACCAAGATCGGCGGCAACGTGGCCAACCTGAACAACCTTCTGGGCAGCAGCACGTTTGTGCGGTCCACCGTGGATTACCGGCAGTACTGGCGGCTCTCGCCCCAGCCTGAGGATCCGCTGGCGGCCCCCCGAGACGTCCTGGCCGTGCGCGCCCGCTATGGCCGCATCGAAGGCACCGTGCCCTTCTTCGAGCAGCTCTTCCTGGGCGGCTCGGGCAGCCTGCGCGGCTTCGACAACCAGCAGCTCTGGGGCTCCGAATCCATGCTCGCCACCGTCGAATGGCGCCGCGCCATCCAGCGCAACTTCCAGATCATCGCCTTCGGAGACGTCGGCAGCGCCTGGGGCGGCTATGGCAGCTTCAACAACCTGCCGCAGACAGCCAGCTTCGACCTGAGAACCGGATTCGGCGTCGGCCTGGCCTTCAACGCCGGCATCGCGCCCATCCGCATCGACTTCGCCATCAACGACGAAGGCCGCTCGCGCACCCACTTCAGCTTCGGCACCGCATTCTAAGAGACCCGCACTCCACCATGAACACGAAACGGCAAATCACCCTTCTCGGCGCCTTCGCGGCCGCCGCCGTCGCCCTCTCGCTCCTTGGCTTTCAACAGGGCCAAGAGCGAACCGGAATGGTCAACATTTCCAAGCTCATCGAGAACAGCAACCTGGGCAAAGAAAACACCGAGAAGCTGCGGACCTCCATTCGCCGGCGCCAGAGCCTGCTGGAGTATCTGGAGCAGAACACCCTGCTCACCCGCGAGCAGGTGCAGCGCCTGCGGGTGCTGGAGCTGAAGGACGGCCTGACCCAGGCCGAGACCGATGAGCTGGCCGGAATCAAGGCCTCCGCCGTCGCCGCCCAGAAGGAGTTCACGGACCTCAACCTCAAGACCTCCCCCACCGAGGCCGACCGGCAAAAGCTAGACATGTACAACGAGCGCAGCCGAAACAGCTCTGCTTTGGTCGTCGAGCTGGGCCAAACGTTCAGCACCGAGATGCAGGCCATCCAAGCCCAAGTCCGCGAATCTGAGACCGATGCCAGCGCAAAGGCCATCAGTGAAGCCGCCAAGAAGCTGGGCGTCACGATTGTCTTCAACAGTGAGATCGCGCCCTATGCGGCCAACGACATCACCGATGAAGCAGTCAAAGTCATGAACTCGCAGTGAAGCGCGCGGCTCTGGCAGTGATTGCGGCGGCGGCGGCCTGCGCTCCGCCGTCCACCAGAGCCTATGTCGACCTCGACGCCCTGGAAGAGCCTCGCGGGGCGGCTC
>JBGSIR010000126.1:0-1532 GCA_041742415.1 Fimbriimonadaceae bacterium
CGGGGCTCCCAGCACCTGGGAGGCCATCGCCATCGCGGCCTGGCTGGGGGTTCCCACTTGAGTCGCTGCCGCGCCGCGCAGAGCGGTGACGTGCGAGCCTGCCGCCAGGCCCGCAAGCGGGTTGGCGATCATCACAGATCCGTCGCGGAACGTGCGTCCGCCGGCGTTGTCCACATAAAGGCGCAGCCGCTGAGTCTTGAAGGTGTTGTTGCGCTGGTCCACAACGACGGCCTGAATCTCGTGCCAGCCGTTCTGGGCGCGCTGGGTGTCCCAGGTGAACTGGTAGGGGCCGCGGTTGAGCAGGGCGGCAAAGGTGTCGTTGACAAAGAAGCTGACATAGGAGCCGTCGAGGGCGCCGTCAAGGTCGAGCTTGATGCGGACGGGGCCCTGCACGGTGTCTCCGGTGCGGGGCGCGCTCAGGCGGGCCGGGCCGGTGGCCGATCGGTCCACGCTCACGATGCTCTTTTCAGAAACCAGCAGATCGCCATCGGCGCTGTAGAGGCGCACTTCGATGGTGTTGTCGCCGTCCTCCAGGCTGGCTGGGTTCAGGGCAAAGGTGGCCTCACCGCTGCTGCGGGTGTCGCTGAGGCTCCGGGTGGCGGCGCTCTTGCCGTTCACGCGGAGCTCGGCCAGGGCGGCGCGGGCTCCGGCATAGCTGATGGTCAACGTCTTGCTGTCCACCGAGCGGTCGATCTTCAGGCTGCCGTCTGCGGCGAGGGCAAGCCCAGCCAGCGCGAAGGCCGCTGCCATCGCCGATGCCTTGAATCCTTTCATAGTTCTGCGTCTCCTCCCGTCGCCGATCAAGCCGACAGTTGCGGGGAGTTTCCCATCTAAGGTCGGCTTAAGTCAACCCAAACTTTCGGTTTGGTTCAAATGCATGGCCGAAATTGCGCTTGCGGGGGCCGGTCCGGTCTCGCAGACGATGACGCTGGAGATGCCTCCCCGCACGTTAAAGCGGCCGACCACACGCATCCACTTGGGGCGGCAGGCGCCGCTCAGCTCCGCCAAGAGCCGGTTCACCACACCCTCATAGTAGATGCCCTGGTCGCGGAAAGAGCCGTAGTAAAGCTTCAAAGATTTGAGTTCGATGCACTCCTCATCGGGCAGATAGGAGAGAACGATCGTCGCAAAATCGGGCTGGCCGGTTTTGGGGCAGACGCTGGTGAATTCCGGGCAGATGTGCTGAATCAAAAAGTCGGCGCCGGGGTTGGGGTTCGGAAAGGTCTCCAAAGAGGCCATGGGCGAAGTGGAAGGTACCTGCGGCGCCGCCTTGGGTAGATTCTCACCGTGGATTTCGCCCTCGTTTTTCCCGGGCAAGGGTCCCAGGAGCCGGGAATGGGCCGGGCCTTGGAGGCCGAATGCGCCGAGGCGCGGGACGTTTTTGACCGCGTGAGCCAAGCCTGCGGCCGCGACATGAGGGCGATCTGCTTTGAGATGGAGCCGCCCGAGCTGCGGCAGACTCAGAACGCCCAGCTGGCCCTTTTCACCGTGGGCCTGGCGGCGGCCGCCTGCTTTCGCGCCCAAACCAGCGC
>JBGSIR010000127.1:0-2647 GCA_041742415.1 Fimbriimonadaceae bacterium
GAGCTGGGCGGCGCGGTTGAGCATCCAAGCCGCCGATGGCCCGGCGCCCAGGCTCTTTTCGGCCTCTCCCTGCGCCATATCCCGCCCCGCCGGGTCGGCCTCCCAAGGAATCCGGGCGCCCTCCGCCGCCGCTTTGCGAGCCTCCGGCAGAGTTCTTAGCCGGTAATCCACAATTGCTCGCGCGCTGTCGGGGTCCAGAAGCGAGAGTGCGGGAAAGATCCAGAGGTCGTGATCCCAAAACACCCGGCCTTCAAACTTGCGATCCAGCAGTCCGAAGACGCCCGGAACCGGGCCGCCTGGCCGGGCCTGCCACAGCCGCAGTTGGGCAATGATCGAACCCAGCAGCTCATTGTCGGCGTCGTTGCGAAAGACGGCGCGTGTCCGGTGAGGGCTCTCGGGCCCCTGCTCGGGGTCCCCCAGAAGCTGCAGTCGCTGCCCCTGCTCCAGCCGCCCCTTGAACTCATGGCCAGGCGCAGCCAGCTCCACATCCAATGCGCTCTTCGCATCCAGCCACGACACAAGCTGGCCCTTCGCGATGCCAGTCGTGATTTCGAATTGGGACGCACCGGGCTGGGCGGTTCGTCCTGAATCGCGCACAAACGCCGTCCCCTGCTCAACTGTCACCGAGCGAGAGCCATCGTGCCGCGCGCCGTCCAGGATAAGCGAGATCTTCGGGGGAGCCTCCTCGACAAACCCCTCCGGCCCCAGCCTGATGATGGCTCGATTAGGGTCTGGCAGGCCGCCCACAACCCACACCCCAATATCCGCAGTGGCGATGGCCTGGCTTGGCGGCGGACTTGCCTTTTTCTTGGGGGCGCGACAGGCCGCCGCAAGGCTAAGCGCCAGACAAATCAGGATCAGGTGAGATATTCTGAAAGGCATGAGCGGCTCAATGACTTCTTTCGACGGCGGACAAGGTTGGCTTTCGGCGCCTGCATCCGGCCAGGGGCCTGCCGTCATTCTGATTCAAGAATGGTGGGGTTTGGTCGGCCATATCCGCGACGTGGCCGATCGCCTGGCGGGCGAGGGCTTTTTGGTGCTCGCCCCCGACTTCTATGAAGGCAAGTCGACCGCCGAGCCTGACGAAGCCGGATCGCTGATGATGGCGCTCAACATCGACAAGGCAGGCGCCCTCATCCGCTCCAGTCTCGATTTTCTGATGAGTCACCCGCTGGCCGCTCCGACCAAAGCCGGCGTCTGCGGGTTCTGCATGGGCGGCCAGCTTGCGCTCTACGCCGCCTGTCTGGACGACCGCATCGGGGCGGCGGTGAACTTTTATGGCATCCACCCGAACGTCCAGCCCGACCTCGCGAACCTGAATGCCCCGCTTCTTGGCCTTTTTGCCGAGCACGACGACTATGCCTCCCCAGCCGCCGTAGCCGCGCTTTCCGATCAGCTCAAGGCGCAAGGCAAGGCCCACGACTTCCACACCTACCCCGGCGCCCAGCATGCCTTTTTCAACAGCGACCGCCCCGAGGTTTTCTCCCCGGACGCCGCCGAAGACGCCTGGGATCGCACTCTGGCCCACCTCAAGACGTATCTGGTCTAAGCAATGGTGAGCCTGGCCGCCTCCGAACTCAGCACGTTCCAGCTCTACGACATCATGGCGGGCTGGATCGTGCCGCGCCCCATTGCCTTCGTTTCGACGGTTTCGGCCGATGGCGCCCGGAATCTGGCCCCCTTCAGCTACTTCATGCCCGGCGGCGTGAACCCGCCCAGCCTCTGCTTCTGCCCTCTCAAAGGCGCCGACGGGCAGGACAAGGACACCCTGCGCAACATCCGCGCCACCGGCGAATTCGTGGTGAACCTGCTGAACCGGCCCATGGCGGACGGCATGAACGAGACCAGCCCCACTTTTCCGCCCGAAGTGGACGAGTGGCCCCTCTCCGGCTTCACTCCCGAGCCCAGCCAGGACGTGCGCCCGGAGCGGGTGGCCGAGAGCCCGGTGAGCTTTGAATGCCGCCTGCACACGCTGGTGGAGCACGGCAGCGGCCCCTTCGCCTCGGCCTATGTGATCGGCGAAGTTCTGCGCGTCACCGCCCAGCCCGAGCTTTGGGCGGACGGCCAGCCTCAGCCCCTTCCCTCCATCGCACGGCTGGGCGGAGCGGGATATCTTGACCTCGACGGTGGAAAACTCTTTGAGCTTCATCGTCCAAAATCAGCTTCTTAACCGTCTGGAAGGGTCCGCCCCCCGGCGAAAGCTGACCAATCTCATGTCACGGAGCTCCCCCCGATGAAGCTGAAGAGCGTGCGCATCTTTGGCTTCAAGACCTTTGCCGACAAAACCCAGCTCGATCTGCAGGGTGAAATCGCGGCGATTGTCGGGCCCAACGGATGCGGAAAGTCCAACATCGTCGACGCCATCCAGTGGGGCCTCGGCGAAGCCAACGCCCGGCAGCTCCGCGCGCAGACCAGCCAGGAGGTCATCTTCAGCGGATCGCAGGGGCGCAAGCCGGTCGGCATGGCGGAGGTCACGCTGCTCTTCGACAACGAAGACGGCCAGCTCCCCATCGAGACCCCCGAGGTCGCCATCACCCGCCGCCTCACCCGCAATGGCGAGAGCAGCTACCTCATCAACAAGCGCCCCTGCCGCCTGCGTGACGTGAGCGACCTCCTGGCCGACTCTGGCCTGGGCCGAGCGGGCTAC